>JAOZSO010000487.1:0-2935 GCA_029939655.1 Desulfobacterales bacterium | reverse complement strand
TTAGGAGCGAGTTTTTCACGGTCGCATCGGGATTATCCATCGGCGACAACCTCGCATAATATTCAGTGCCACGAGTTGTTTTTGGCGGTTAACCCTTAACCAAATAAGTGATGGATGAACCCCACGACAAGCCACAAGCAATGCGCTCACTATTGCCGGTTCAAGGTTCAAGAGCATCAGGAACAATCAGGTTATTTCTCCCCAGACCTCACGGCTTCCTTTATCCGTTGAATATGCCCGCGCCCCAGCCCTTTCACCTCGCATCCAAATTCAAAGTATTGACGAATCTGATCATCATCCAAAATACCGAAACAGTCTATGATCGCCATGGGACGCCCGGTCATCTCCAGGATATCCTTGGGTGAAAGTTCGCGGTACTGCCGGTGTCTGACCGCCAGGATAACGGCATCAACATCCCTTAAGGCATGCTTGAGATCACTGTGCATGTGAAGCCCTGTCAACCCTTCCTGATTCCGGAAAAAACGTGCCCAGGAATGACCAGGCGCCGGATATGTGTCCTGCTTCTCGAGTTCCCACCAGTGCTTCACATAGGGGTCATGAACCACGATTTCCCCTCCCATTTCAGTCAGCTTCCGCACGATGAGCTCCGAACCGCTGTAGCGCGTATCACCGACATCCTCCCTGTAAGAAGCTCCCATAAGCGCGATCTTGGAAGCTGCCACAATCTTTCCCATATTTCGGAGAGCATCGCGCACCAGTTCGGCAACATGCAGAGCCCGGGTATCGTTGATGTCGATGGCCATGGGCGTAATTTTGAATATATCGTCGTCAAAACCCATAAGACGATTGTACGCCCACACCCCCAGCCCTCCGTCCTTGGGCAAACAATAGCCGCCAATGCCGGGTCCGGGAAATATGATATTCGAATGCGTGGGTCGCACTTTGATGGCTTGAATGACCTTTGTAAGATCCACATGATTTCTTTCGGCAAATCTGCTCCACTCATCGAGAAATGCGAGCAGGGTTGCACGATATGAATTTTCAACAATCTTGCAAGTCTCACTTTCGATGGGGCTGTCAAGAACCGTCAAAGGGTACTGATCCACGTTGATCACACGCGATAGAAACGCTGTTACACGTTCGCGAGCCTGGTCATTGATACCGCTGCAGACACGCCAGAAATCACGGATGGATGCCACATAGTTGCGTCCCGGCATGACCCGCTCAAAAGAATGGGCCAGAAGTGGTTCCCTGTCTGTCAAGCCGCGACCGGCAAATGCCTTTTTTATGATGGGGTAAGCCACATACTCGGTTGTCCCGGGCGGTACAGTGGTCTCTATCAGGACCAGACACTCGGGACCAACCCGCTGACCGATAATCTCCAGACTGTCCTCCAGGGCATGAATGTCAGCATGTCCCTGCTTGACGTTCCCGAGGGTCTCCTTTTGATAATCACATTGGACATCGACAACCACAATATCAGCAAGGCTCAGTACGTCATATGAAAAGGATGCCACCAGATTTTTTCGCTCCTTGACACATCGCTCGATCAGGGGTGCCACCTCCGGGTCCTCGGCTTCCACCGGCGCGATACCACGGTTCAGATAGGGAATCTTCCAGAAAGATCGAATTGACGGGCGCTGCATACCGATAACGAAGTAATAGGACTCCCCCGTGTCAGGATCAACGGAGTCAGCTACCACGCCCGCCATGACGGCTCCGACAAACCCGACGCCCATGACAACGACAATTTCCCGATGCATTTTCCGATTCTCTTCCACAAGTGCTTTCAGGCGTTCGAACTCAGCCGGATACTCATCCGCCTGCGGAAGTGGAAAGCTCTCCCCGTTCGGGCAAACCGACACGTCCCGGCCCTCTGTTCCTTTGATCTCCTCAACATTCTTTTTCGTCATGCATCCCCCCAATGGTTATCGTGAATACGCCAATTAATTTTTCATGTTATGCTTTATATAATATATTCCATCTAATTGGTATTTCAAAAATAGAATTTGAGCAAGTTTCATGAAATGTTCGGGCTAATCCCCTGACGGCTTTGGTTTCAATATTATTTCACCTTTTCGGATCATTCCAAGCTCTTTTCTGGCAATACTTTCAATATATTCCGGGTCGTTCTTAAGCCGTTCAATCGTGCGATACATTATCAAATTTCCGCGTTTCAACCGGGTATTTTCCTGAAGCAAACGATCCTTATCGCTCTTTAATTTGAACAGATCGGCAAGCCCGTTATCGCTGAACATGATAAACAGCAACAGGGAGAACAACACCAGGATCACAATGGACAGCAATATTTTCTGTCTGTCACTCATTTCGACCCTTGTTCGTGTGAGATCGTGGGCCCGCCTATTATTTTTGCCAGCTCATAAACCTCCGGACATTTTGCCAGAAATGCGCATCCCGCGTAGGAACCGATTCCGACCAGAATCGTTCCGAAAACACCGCACAGGAGATTTACGAAGGTTGCATGGCTCTGTGGAATAAGTATCATCGCCGCAGCAAAAACAGCCAGTCCCATAACGCCGGAGCAGAAAAGCGTTTTCCTCACAGATAACAAGATCCGGCGCCAGTCGATCAAACCGACCTTTTTTCTGAGAGCCCTCACCAGCAGATAAAGATTGACCATTGAGGCCAGAGACGTTGCCAGGGCCAGACCGCCGTGGCGTAGCGGCCACATGAGTGCAACGCCCAGGATCATATTAACGACAATCGATATGGCAGCCATCTTCACGGGTGTCCGGGTATCCTGCAACGCGTAGAAAAGCGTTACGACGATTCGGACAGCTGAAAAGGCCCAAAGTCCAATTCCGTAGTAGAAAAGTGCTGAGGCTGTGAGCGCTGTCGTTTGGCTGTCAAAAGCTCCACGTTTGAACAACAACCCGACAATCGGCTCTCTCAGCAGTATCAGCCCGACCATGGAAGGGATGGTGATGAAAAAAACCAACCGCATGGCATATCC
>JAOZSO010000486.1:0-2937 GCA_029939655.1 Desulfobacterales bacterium | reverse complement strand
TGTAGCGGGTACAGACAATATAGGGGTCTGCGTGATGTATTTTTTCAGAGTGTAAGCGATTCATATCTTATTCCCTCGTAATAACCACCAGTAGATGTCCACTCTCAATCTCGATCTCAACCTTCTCATTTTTAAAAAGATTACTGACGCCACGGGTTGTGCCTAGCGGGAGCGTCTCTTTATCAAGTGGGAATTCAAAACCGCCAAGTGTTACACCTGTCACAGGCCCGGCCAGTGGAATTAGGGACACGATATTGCCGGGTTTTCCTACCAGATTGATTTTATTATGACCGTGAAGGCACAGAAGTTCATATCGACCTTCCAGGATTCTCACATCAACACCGTGCAAAAAGGGTGTCGCCAATATGAAAACATTTGAAAATGTCATGTCCCAACGGGCTCCCAGCGCCCCCAGAATCACTATTTCGCCGGCATTTCGATCGATAGCCATCTGGAGTGCCAGGTGCAGGTCTGTTTCATCCTTCTTGGCAGGAAACCGGTGAATCTCAATTTCCCCATGGCCATGTTCCGTCAGGTCTGATGGATTCACGGAATCCATATCACCTACAATAACATGAGGCATCACATTCCATTGTCGGCAATTGTTGAAACCACCATCCGCGGCTATGATCAGGTCGCTGTCCATGGATAGTTCAAACCCCGGTGGCCACTGGTTCATGATACCGTTTGCAAAAATCACAGCCTTCATGGTTTTTGTCCTTCTCTAATCAGAATGATTTCTTCGACATCGATCCACAAGACCATTTCTTCACCAATGCCCGGAGGTGGTTCTGTATTCGGCAGGTCAAACGCCAGCACCATTTCTTTGCCAACCACCATCTTGACACGATATTGTTGGCCTGAAAATATCCGGTGTTGAACCGTGCCGATGATTTTGTGATACCGGGATAATTCCGGGCCGGCCACATGTTGTCTGGCTATTTCGGGCCGGATCACTACCGTGACCTTTTCATGGGCTTTCAGATCGTTGCCACACATATCCAGTTTCCCGATCTCGGTGTCAATACCGCCACGAGGCATGGCCACACCTGAAAGAAGATTTTGAAATCCCAGGAAACGGGCAACAAACAGATGCCTCGGTTTCAAATATAAGTCTTGTGGGGAATCTACCTGTATAAGCCGGCCCTGGTTCATTACCCCCACGACATCTCCCATGGTCAAGGCCTCTGCCTGGTCATGTGTAACAAAAATAGCCGTAACGTCCAGTCTCTTCAGGATCGACCGGATTTCCTGCAACAGATGTTCCCGAAGCGAACGGTCCAAAGCACCCAGTGGTTCGTCCAGCATCAGCAGCTTCGGCCGGGGGGCCAGACTGCGTGCCAATGCTACACGCTGTTGTTCGCCACCCGAAAGCCCCCCCACATCCCGCTGAGCCATCTTGGACAAACCCACCAGCTCCAGCATTTCTTCGGTCCTTTCCAGGATCTGTGCCGGGGACTGCCGCAACATGCGCAAACCAAATGCGACATTCTCGAAAACGGATTTATGGGGAAACAGGGCAAGTTCCTGAAACATCATACCAAACTGACGCTTATGGGCAGGCATGCCGGTCACATCCCGTGATGCCAACAGAACCGCGCCGGAATCCGGTTCTTCCAGCCCTGCCACAAGCCGCAACAACGTGGTTTTTCCACAACCGGAAGGCCCAAGGAGGCACAAAATCTGCCCGCGCTCCAATGTCAAGCAAACCTTGGTCATTGCAAACGATCCATACGATCTGCTCAGGTTTACCAGCTCCAGCAGCGCCATATCAGAATCCTCCGTAGCGCGGTTTAATTTTTTGAAGAAACAGGAATCCCAGGGCGGTCGTGATCATCAGCAGGCAACTCATGGCCATGGCCTGGCCATAGTTCAAGGATCCCGGATGATTCAAATATCGAAAAATGGCCAGCGGCATGGTTGGGGTCTGGGGACGCACGACAAAAACAGTGGCACCAAATTCGCCCATACTGATGGCAAAAGCAAAAACAGCTCCCACCAGAAGGGCGCGTCTGAGAATCGGCCAGTCAATTCTAGCCCAGATCTGAAGCGGCGAAGCACCCAGAAGGGCTGCGGCATCCCTCAAGTTCTGGGGAATGCTTCGCCAGGCCGGAAGAATGCTCCGAATCACAAAGGGAAATGCCACCATGGCATGTGCAATAGCAGGAAGAAACATGGACGACCGCAAGTTGAGGGGCGGCTCGTCCAGGGCGATAACAAAACCAAAGCCGAGGGTAATGGCGGACGTCGACAACGGCAGCATAAACACCGGATCCAATACCAAAGCCCATTTTTCTTTGGAACTCACCAGAAATGCAGCTGAAAACCAACCCAAAATCAGTGCAATCAGTGTGGCACCAAGGGCATATCCCAGGGAATTGGCAATAGCCGTAATCGGTGCGACATACAATATGGATCCCGTCTTATTTTCCAGCAGGGCGGCATAATAGACAAGACTTGGCCCCTCTTCGGTGAGAACAGACTGGAGAAGAAGCGCCATTAGAGGAGCACCCAGCAGCACAACCATCCCTGTTATATTGGACACCACAAAAAAACGTTCTTTGGGTGTCTGTATCTTTTGATTGACAGTTTGAGAGCCCGACAGTGTCAAGGAAACAGCGACCTTTTTTTCAAGCCGGGTGTAAACCGCTATCAAACCGAAAGTAAATCCAATTTGAATCAAAGCCAGTGCCGATGCCATGGGCAGGTTGAAAAGATGAAGCGCCTGGCGGTAAATCTCCACTTCAACCGTTGCATAGCGGGGGCCCCCCAGAATCAGCACGACGCCGAAACTGGTAAAGCAGAAAACAAACACCAGGAGGGATGCTGCCAGGATAGCCGGTTTGAGTAACGGAAGGGTGATGGTAACAAATGCCTTTGTGTCGGAAGCACCGAGCATTCGAGCTGATTCCGTAAGGTTTTGTGGCAAACGAGACC
>JAOZSO010000485.1:0-2940 GCA_029939655.1 Desulfobacterales bacterium | reverse complement strand
AAAAGCTATTCTGGGCTGGGCCCTTTATGACTGGGGAAACTCGGCATTTGCAACGACGGTCATGGCCGGTTTTTTTCCTATATTTTTCAAACAGTACTGGAGTCATGGTGTCGATGTCAATATGAGCACTGCGCAGTTGGGTCTGGGGAATGCCTTGGCCAGCCTTCTGGTAGCCCTCATGGCACCGGTTCTGGGCGCCATTGCCGACAAGGGTGGCGCAAGAAAAAAGCTCTTGATCTTTTTTGCCTACCTGGGTGTGCTCATGACGGCAGCCCTCTTTGTGGTGCAAAAAGGTGAATGGGCCTGGGCCATTTTTGTATATGCCATGGGTTCCATCGGTTTTGCCGGGGCCAATATCTTCTATGATTCCTTACTTCCCGGCATCACCAGCAAGAAAAATATCGATTTTGTGTCGGCCTTCGGGTTCTCCATGGGATATCTGGGTGGAGGTATTCTGTTCCTGGTGAATGTGCTGATGACCCTCATGCCTGAAAAGTTCGGTCTCCCTGATGCCGGCATGGCTGTCAGGGTTTCCTTTATTTTGGTAGCCGTCTGGTGGGGCTTCTTTACAGTTTTTACCATCATGTGGGTGCCGAAAGACAGCCCCCCGGAAAATTCAAAAAAGGCAGCGGATGTCATCGCTGATGGCTTCCGTCAGTTCTTCAGCACACTAAAAAAAATCCGCCACTTAAAAACAGTTCTGACTTTTCTGTTGGCTTACTGGTTTTATATCGATGGTGTCGACACAATTATCAAAATGGCTGTTGACTATGGAATGTCCATCGGGTTTCAGCCGAATGATCTGATCAAGGCGCTTCTCATTACCCAATTTGTCGGATTTCCCGCTGCGCTTCTGTTTGGCAAACTCGGCCAGAACTGGGGTGTCCGAAAGTCTATCTATCTGGCCATCGGCATTTACATCTGCGTCACGATCTGGGGAACCATGATGACGGAAAAACACGAGTTTTACATCCTGGCCATTGTCATCGGCCTTGTACAAGGCGGAATCCAGGCCCTCAGTCGATCCTATTATTCCAGACTCATCCCTAAAAATAAGGCCGCAGAATTCTACGGTTTCTACAACATGCTCGGCAAGTTTGCCGCCATCCTCGGTCCCATGCTCATGGGTGTTGTAGGCCTCCTCGTCAGGCGACTCTTGATGCCACCATCCCCCACGCTTGAACAGATTGTCAATGTAGGGCAGATCGCCTCGCGCTGGGGCATTGGTTCCATCCTGCTGCTCTTTATTATCGGGGCTGTCCTCTTCTACTTTGTAGATGAAGAAAAGGGCAGGGCTGAGATTGCGGTACTATCCGAGGAATAAATCATGCTCAACGCCTTCTTATATATGGCTGCCACATTGATATGGGGCTCCACCTGGTTCGCAATCAAACTTCAGTTGACCCAGGTGCCGCCAATTCTATCCGTGGGATACCGTTTCTGCCTGGCGGCCCTGATTCTTTTCATATTCTGTCTGCTCAGGCACAAAAAGCTGGTATTCTCCCGGAAAGACCATCTTTTCATGGCTCTCCAGGGAGTTACCGTGTTTGGCCTGGGCTACTGTATGAGTTATCTATCCACCGTATACCTCACCAGTGGTCTGGTGGCGGTGGTGTTCTCCACCATCATGATATGGAATATTCTGAACCTCAAATTGTTTATGTCCCAGCCAATAAATTTACAGGCTTTTTCAGGCGGCATGATCGGCCTGACCGGGATTTGCGTACTGTTCTGGCATGATCTGGTTGTCTTCAGCGCCACCAGCGGGCTGATCGGCATGGTCCTGGCCCTTATCGGGGCATACCTGGCATCCATCGGGAATGTTGTAGGCGCCAGAAATGCGAGGGCCGGCATTCCCGTGACCCAGGCCAACACCTATGGTATGGCCTATGGGGGTTTGCTGACCCTCTGCATCCACTTTGGATTTGGTGGTGAACTGATCATGGACTGGTCACCCGGCTACCTGGGACCGATGCTCTATCTGACCCTGTTCGGCTCCATTATAGCCTTTGGTTGCTATATGATGCTGATCGGCCGCATCGGTGCCGACTACGCAGCCTATGTCATGCTACTGATACCTGTGCTCGCCCTGCTCCTGTCAACGATTTTCGAGGGGTATCACTGGCGCATGAACAATGTTTCCGGAATTGTCCTGGTATTGATCGGCAATCTGGTTATCCTCACCAGACCCCGGTCAGTCTTGCGAGTGTTTCGGCGTTTATTTCCGGTGGCAGGCTGAGCAAGCAGTTGACATACAGACCTTTGGATTAACGAATTAAGTCGCCGTATATTAGCCATTACAGCGATATTTAGACTTCGCACAGATTATGTCAACTTGCTGTAATCACGTATATATTTAGCTATGTTACATAGTCACAACCTGAGTGGCATCGCCAAGGGTGATGTAATCACCTATACTTCAGCGATGCTCAATCTCGCAGGCTTCTTTTGGAAGTCAAAATAGGGAGTCTTTTCTATTATTACATAAAAGATTCAAAGCTACCAACGATACTCTGCTGCTGATTGGAATCAAATTCCACCATCGTGGAATAAGCTCCGTCGTGATCAGCGTAGGATTTCTTTTATAGTCAATAACGATATCTTTTAAATACATACAACTTTCAACGGAAGTTGAAACTTGCTATACATAGCAGATACATCGTGGCGGGGAAAAGCATGTATGATTCGTAAATCTTTTTGCTTTCAGTGGCTTGATAGATAAAACAAAATCGACCATATCGCAATGACCGTAACACAATGTGACGAATGAAGTACCCCCAACATGTGGTATGTGAATATTTTTGGAGAAACGCCCTAAAACAAAACCGAAAGGAGGGCTATGGTGATGGAGTTATTAAAGGATGAGTCGTTCATCATTAAAAATTGGAAATGCGGGATGTTCATATTCCGATGGACTTTAAACACCCTACAATGATTGAT
>JAOZSO010000069.1:0-11135 GCA_029939655.1 Desulfobacterales bacterium | reverse complement strand
ATCGGTGGACTATAGGGTATTTTTCGATGAGATTCAAGGGGATAAGTCTTGACCCAACTTTTGGTTTTCATCTTGATAGGGCGAAATGGGTGATCCGATGGCAATTTGAGCTGTTTGAGCCATAGGTCTGTTTATTGCTTACAGCTTACTGCTTATTGCTCTATCCGGCAGGTCCCTGAATGCCATGAAATCCCCGTGGGTTTCAGCAGCAAGGATTCCATGAACAATGGCTCTCGACATGCATTCGGCAGCAGCATGACCCATATCGTTCATGGCCTGGGCCTTATTACCGGCCAGGACACCCTGAGTATCCGGCAGCACTCTCTTGCCGGTTGCCAGGCAAAAGAGGGTATCCCCATCAAACATGGTGTGTGACGGTCTCACGGCCCGTGCCAGACCATCGTGTGCCATCTGCGCAATTTTCTTAGCCTGGGCCTTGGTTATCTTTGCATCGGTTGCGACAATACCGATGGTTGTATTGGCAATGGGCGGCGCCGGCAGTTGTTGAGGCAGCCGGACGCTTCTTTTTCCCTGATCACCATACTCATTCTTTATCCCCGTATCCCGCTCCCATATCATACCCGTATCCGGGTTTACTACCGATCCGAACGAGTTGACAGCTACAACAGCTGCCATGGTAATCCCATGTGCCATCACAAGACTTGCTGATCCCAAACCGCCCTTAATGGCGCCGGACACTGCCCCTGTACCTGCGCCTAGACAGCCTTCCGAAAGAGGGCCATTGTGAGCAGCGTCACAAGCCCTGGCACCCCAATCTGCTTGAATCGGAGGAATAAAATCAGCACCCCGCCCCAGGTCACACAAGACCGCAGCAGGCACAATGGGCACTACGTGGTTCTCATCTTCATCCATGGGAAATCCAAGATGTCTATCCGCCAGCCAACGAACGACCCCGTCGGAAGCCGCCAGGCCATAGACAGAACCTCCGGAAAGCACCACTGCCTGTACACTCTCCACCAGGTTGATCGGGTTCAGAAGATCGGTTTCACGGGTACCGGGAGCAGACCCCCGAACATCAACCCCGGCAACAGCCCCCTCCTTACACAAAATAACCGTCACACCACTGGCGGCCACTTTGTTCGTGTAATTTCCGGCCATTATTCCGGCTACGTCCGTAATCGAATTGTGCTTTCCCACTATCGCCATCTCAGATTCCTCACATGCCTTTTCTCTTGACACCAGACAAGCTATCATTTTCTTGGCATGATGAAAAGCCCTTTACCCCATAGTTGCATAAACAACATGGCAAAGTATAGATAATGAGTCGTTATTATATACAATACCGTTGCGATAGCGCCATTTTCTGGATATTCCCCCAGATGAATTCTTCCGACTTCGCTCTTCGAGCTACGCCGGGACAAGAAGGATGGCGTCTATTTTGCCATGTTGTTTACCCTGCGGGAAAGCCGGAGAACTTCAGATCCTGCGTTGCTGAGGGTTCGAAGTAAATAACTACGACGTCACCCTCAGACGCCTTGACTCTGAAGCTCTCCGGCTTTTGCAACACTGAGGTTTACGCTGCACTCAGGGTTCGAATACCCCGAAGACCTTGTCCGGCGAGGCTTATACAACCCTATCAGTTCCCTCCCTTTTAAGGTGGTGGCTATTTTTTAAAAAATACCACATATAGTACCACAAGGTTCTTGACACACTATATATCAAGCTCTATACTCTTTTATTCACAGTTGAGACTTTTGTCTCCCTGATCTTTTTCAATCCAAATCTTGCACCACCTTATATGCAAATATACCCCTGGTTCCAACCTGGGTTTTATTTATATTTACCCAATAAACAGAATGTATGAAAACGGAGGATGTTTATGGCTACAATGACGATCAAAAGACTTCATGAACTACTGGAAAACAATGCGGACAAAGATGTCCTGGCATGGGCAGGGGCCTGTCACGACTGCAAGTCCGAAGCCCAGGTAACGGCTACACCAAAAGAAGACGGCATCCATATCGATGGGGGAAGCGTGTACGAACCTGCCTCCGACAAGTTCATGATCAAGTGTAATGCCTGTTTTGAAAAGGATCCGGTTCTGAGAAATTATCAGGATTGTGAGGTCTACAGCAGGGTGGTAGGGTATCTGCGACCCGTTGCCCAATGGAACGATGCCAAGCAGGCGGAGTTCAAGGACAGGAAACTGTATGATCCAAGCATTTGCTAATTTAGGTTTTAAATAAACTAAGGTCCGCCAGAGACGCTGTCACTGGCGGATCAGTTATTTTCGCTATCCTGTGGATTAACTTCCGACGGTTTGCTCGCCACCTGGCAAGCATTGCGAACTCATGTCGATACACCTAATTTCGGGAGGATATATACCTGAAGTAATATCCAAACACCTACAATGATGAACAGTATAATGGTTTCTTTCATGGGTTTCCTTTCTTGGTGCCGTTCGACACATGGTTGCTTTCAATTTACACGCTTTTATCTTGGGTCAACCTAAGCCCCAATACAACAATTGTCAAGGCAATTGCCATCTATAAGGGTTGTCATAAATTTTCATGCTCAACTGCATCACTAGCATAGTGCCCTGCCGGATCGATGATGTTTCTTGACTTGACAACAATAACCAATTCATTCAATTTTGGCGTAATGAAACACAAACGAAAACATTTCCCGATACTTTTTACCGCCCTTTTCGGCACGATTTTCCTGTCTCTTCTCTTTATCCGTATGGGAATATTTGACAGTCAGCCGGCCCGGATGGATATCGCCGATATATTGTCATCTGAAATCATTGCAGATCGGGACACCTGGATGAATATCTTCCAGGGCAAGAAAAAGATCGGCTTTTCCCATTCACGCTATGCACGCCTGGAGCAGGGATATCGTTTCAACGAAACCATGTTTATGAGAATAAACACCATGGGGATGATTCAGGATATTGGTCTCAATACCAGCGGTACCCTTAACACGGATTTCTCGCTCAAATCATTTGATTTTGAAATTGCCTCCGGACGTTTCAATTTCTCTGCAGCCGGTGACATAACTGGCAAGACCCTTAAGGTGAACACCCAAAGTGCCGGTGCAAAACAGACTTACCAATTAACCCTGACCGACAATATCTACTTCACTTCCGGCATTGTTCAAGCAGCCAGCGCCGGCAAATTAAAACCGGGTGACCAGCTCACATTAAAGGTCTTCGACCCTATTGCCATGGGTCAGGAATCGATTCTGCTCCACGTCCTTGAAGAAGAAAACATCACCATCATGGAACAGGTGAAAAAAGCGACCAAGATTTCACTCAAATTCAAAGGCGCCACCCAACTGGCGTGGATGGATGAAAAAGGGGACCTTTTAAGAGAAAAAGGCATGCTGGGAATTATCCTTGAAAAAACATCCCGTGAAGACGCCATGTACGGCCTCCCCATCCAGTCGAGTCAGGATCTCACTAAAGCCGCATCAATTCCATCCAACATCGATATCGACAATCCGGACGGACTGATGCAGATGCGATTCGAGATAACGTGTTCAGGTGATTTCGCAGAACAGCTTCAAGGAGGCAGACAGACCTATAAAGCCCCGGTTCTCTCAATCCAAAAGGAATCTCTCGACGATCTTCTGCAACAAGATCCTCCTCTGGTTCCCATGGAAAATTTCACGACCTTTCTGGCGCCCAGCCCTTTTATTCAGTCGGACCATCCTGCTATTCAAAAGCTGACATCCGATCTGGTTGCCGAGAATGACCTCCCCCTTGAAAAAGCGCGCAAACTGGTTGCCTGGATACAGGCACATATTCAAAAACGCCCGGTCATATCTCTCCCGGATGCTCTGTCCACCCTTGAAAACCGCGTAGGAGACTGCAATGAGCATGCGGTGCTCTTTGCAGCGCTGGCGAGAGCTGCCGGAATCCCCACCAAGATCGAAGCCGGTGTGGTCTTTCTACGAAAACGTTTCTTTTATCATGCCTGGAACAGTATTTATGTCGGCAGATGGATCACTGTCGATGCGCTGTTTGACCAGATACCGGCCGATGTCACCCACATTCGTTTTGCCGGCGGCATGCAGAAAGACCAGCTCGACATATTGGGCCTCATTGGAAATTTAAAAATCCGGATTCTGAATGGAACATCAAATGATAGAACTTAAAAATCTCACCAAACGCTACGGCGAAGTCGTTGCGGTCAACGATCTGAACATCCAAATCGCCCAAGGCGAAATTTTCGGGTTCATCGGGCCAAACGGCGCCGGCAAAACAACGACCATCAAAATGATCGGAGGCATACTGGTGCCGACTATCGGAGAAATCCGAATCTGCGATATCGCTATGGCCGAAAACCCGGAAGCGGCAAAACTTAAGATCGGATTTATTCCCGACCGGCCATACCTTTATGAAAAACTCACCGGTATCGAATTCTTGAAATTCGTCGCCGATCTGTATCACGTGGATGCCCGTCATTTCCTGAAGAAAGCGCATGAAAAGCTGGAGCTGTTTACCCTCTCGGACTGGTCCGAAGAGCTCATAGAATCCTACTCCCACGGCATGAAACAGCGGTTGATCATGGCCTCCGCCCTTCTGCACGAACCGGAGGTCATCATTGTCGATGAACCCATGGTCGGACTCGATCCTCTGGGTATCAAGCTGGTCAAGGATCTTTTTAAACATCTGTCCGAAAATGGTACCACTATTTTTATCTCCACGCATACCCTCCAGGTAGCGGAGGACTTGTGCCATCGCGTGGGCATTATTAACAAAGGCGCCCTGATCGCAATCGGTTCACCGGAAAAACTGAAACAAGACCTGCAGGCCACCAATGCCGACCTGGAGGATGTGTTTTTAAAATTGACGAATCCGGGGACTTAAAGACGCTTTGCTGTCATTATAGATCGTTTTAGGTTTTATGTTTTAAGTTTTAGGTATGAGCCATCAGCTTTGAGCTACAATAAATAACGCGCGTAGCGCTAATGTCGTCCGAAGGACAAATGACGCACGCAGTGCTAATGACAGCGGCAGGATATATATATAGTTCCTTGTCCTGATTATCTCAACAATTTGGTAGAAAAACATAAGGTCGATACGTAATCATGCATGACATCCTCACCCTTGTCAGACCCAGAGTCTTGAGTTTCAAGAACGCCTCATTTTTTCGGGGAAATAAACAGGGCAGCCTCATAAAGCTGCTGCTGTTTGGTGGTATCGGATTCACTTTCTGGGGCGGCATCTTTGCGGTGTCATTCCGGGTTCTACGTTATTTTAAAGGCGTTGAAGAGCTGGGCGATCTCCTTGCATTCAAGCTTTTATCCATGATTCTTATCACGCTCCTGTCTCTGCTCATTTTCAGTAGTATTCTCACGTCCCTGTCCAAACTCTTTTTGAGCAAAGATCTAAACCTGGTACATGCCATGCCGGTTTCCACTTACCGGATCTTTCTGGCCAGATGGATAGAAAGTACGCTGGACAGCTCCTGGATGGTCGTCATCTACCTGCTGCCGGTTTTTCTGGCCTATGGAATCGTATTCAATGCGGGTCTGTTTTATTACGTTACCGTTGGATCGGCAATTCTTTCCCTGGCTGTCATCGCCTCCTGCTTGAGTGCCATGATCGTGGTATCCGCCGTTGTCTTAATACCGGCCAATCGTATTCGGAATCTCTTTGTCTTCCTGGGCCTGTTGCTCTTCATTCTCCTTTTCATCGCTTTCCGTCTCCTGAAACCCGAAAGACTGGTCAACCCGGAGGTCTTTTCAACAGCACTGATGTACCTTTCGGCGCTTAAGACACCGAATCTGCCTTACCTTCCCAGCACCTGGGCATTTGACGGTATTCAGGCCGCAATCAATGGGTCCATCGTTGAAACCCTCTTCCATATGGGTCTTTCGTGGTCATGCGTCGGCATGATGATGTTCCTGATGATCATCATGGCCGACAGACTCTATCTGGCAGGATTGTCCAAAGCCCAGACGTCACCGGCCAGGCTTTTGAAACATAAAATATCGGGCGACAGAATCTTTTTCTTTCTACCGGCACCCCTGAAAGCGCTTGTGGTAAAAGAAATCAAATCGTTCTTTCGAGACCAGACCCAATGGTCCCAGATATTTCTCATCGGTGGTCTGGTGTTGATTTATATCTTCAATTTCAAGGCGCTTCCCCTTGAAAAAGCCCCCATCAATACCGTATACCTGCAGAATCTCCTGTCTTTTCTAAATGTAGGCCTGGCATCATTTGTTCTGATTGCCGTTGCCGGACGTTTTGTCTACCCGGCTATCAGTAACGAGAACGAAGCTTTCTGGATTGTCAAATCGTCACCCATCTCCCTGCGGCAATTTCTATGGGTGAAATTCTTCATTTACCTGTTGCCACTCCTCATCCTAACGGAAATCCTCATCATAGTCACCAATATCTTTTTGAATGTCACACCCTTTATGATGTTTCTATCCACCATAACGATTTTTTTCATGGTTCCTGGCGTGGTGGGCATCGGCATCGGGTTCGGGGCGGCTTACCCGAATTTCAAATCGGAAAATCCAGCCCAATCAGTCACCAGTTTTGGCGGGCTGCTTTTTATGATTTTGTGCGCTGCGTTTGTCGGCGGGATCGTCATGCTGGAAGCCGGGCCTGTCTATAACCTATTCATGGCAGGGTTTCATCAACGAACATTGTCCATTCTCGAATGGGTATGGATCATCGGATCTTTTTCGCTGTCTTTGATTATTTGTATGCTGGCGTTGATCCTGCCCATGCGTTTCGGAGAGAGAAAGCTAGCAGAGCGGGTCATATAAACCCCAACATTGGGGTAAACCTTTCCGGCACTCTGGGAGTTGCGCTACTTGATGATGAAGACCGAAACATCCCTGGCAGCGTTGAGAACCTTTTGCGAGGTGCTCCCAAAAAAGAAATCCCTTATTCCGGAAGTCCCTCCCCTGCCGATAACCACAACTTCATAGCCGTCTTCGGCCTCGCGAAGGATATCTCTCGCAACCCCCTCTTTCAGGTCTTCGTGTTTGGTGCTGATGTTCGTTTCCTCGAAACCCTTGTTTATGAGTGTCTCTTTTGCCTGTTGTATAGCGGTATCCACTAGCTCCCTCTTTTTATCTTCCATGCTGCAAAAAGCACTTTGTTGGGACTTAAAATAAGGGATCAGTTCGGGGCTGTTCATTTTGCACAGGGCCCCTGTATCGATAGCGACGCTGAACAGGGTGATACGCGAATCCCTGGCAAACGTTTCAGAAACAACGGCAACAGCCCGCTGGGCATTCTCCGATTCGTCAACTGCGATCAAGATATTTTTGCTCATGGGGTATCTCCTTTTTTGTGGCATTCACAATCTTTTGAGATGGCTTCTTAAAAAAAGGCAGTGTGTTGGTAACACACTGCCTTCAATAACATAATACCCAAATAACAGTTTTCAAGGTACCTATAAGAATTGTCACAAATGAGATCCAAGAGCGTGACGGCTATAGATTATGATCCCAATCCCATCCGTTTGTAAAACTCAGGGATCTGCTGGATATCAAATGGAGGGACCTCGTCAATAATCTCTTTCGAAGTAATTGGATCCAACGGCCAGTGATCCGGTTTTCGGGATGCCATCCGGCTGCTGATCCTGTTGGCATAGCACCCACACCCCGGTACCTGAAACTGCTCACTCATGGTCTGCCAGATATCCTCGACAGCCTCCTTCAAAATATTGCCAAAAGATATCATCGCAAAATCACAAGGGCTCACATTGCCCTGGGAATCAATAAACATATAATTATACCCCGCGCCACAACCATAATATTGCCGGCTTTCAAAATAATCATAAGCAAAGACGCCTGGGTAGCCAGGTGTTGCCGTGCACATCTTCTGTATTTCAAATATAGTCTGTACATGTTTGGGTGACAGCAGTGCATCGGGGGTTCTCGTCAGGTGGCCACTGAGGATGGGTGATGTCAAGCGCATGTCATTGACACCCAGATCACGAAAAAAATCGATGGTCTTAAACAACTCCTCACGGTTGTCAACAAGATCCCGGTCCGGAACAAACGATATCGCCACATAAAACCCCGCTTCCTTGAAAAGCTCAATGGCTTTGACGGCACAGGCGTGCATACCTTCTTTTCTTCTTCCTTTATCGTGCCTCTGAGCTGAATAGTGGTCAAGGCTGACAATGGGGATCCCCAGTCCAGCCTGTTTGAGGCGCTGAACCCGTTCCCGTGTAAGACGATATCCGGTGGTAAAAAGAAGGGACATGGATCGTTGATCGATACAGGCAATAACATCTTCCAGGTCTTTGCGAAGGAGCGGCTCGCCGCCGGTCAGACCGATAACACTGGTTCCCATTCCCTGAACCGAGGCAATGGACTCTTTCAGGTATGCAAGAGACAGAACGTCCTTTTTGGCTCGATCGGCAAAGGAACAGTGCCAGCAGTTGCATGGACATTGTGGCGTAATAGCAAAGTTCACGATGACCGGCTTAGATATACCTGACGCTGTTGAAACAACGCCCTTGAGGAACCGATCATAAGCCGGCGAAGGATACGCTGGTGTGAAGGTATTCGAATAAATCTTGCCGTTTAACCGAGTCAGCTTGCTCTCCTTGGAAACATAGTTCAGGGCCAGCTTCTGCTTGATCGTCAACCCCCTGAGTTCCTTGTGAAGCCCCATTTTAAGCGTCGCCATCAGCCGCCTGGGTCCATAAAGTTGTTGTCCGTTCATATATCCGCCTTTGCGCTCCAGGTGAATAGAAACTATCTCAAAAATATCGTTTGACTCAAATTCTGCAGTATGGATGTTTATCCCGCTGAATCAGCAAGGCGGTTCGAAACATTCATTTTTTGAGGATGTCTGCCAGCATACATCCTGCTGACTCTTTTCCAGTCGGATACGCAACCACTCTGGAATTTTCATCTTGTCGAAAGTGTCCATATCGATACAGACCGTGACATTATGACCGACAACACGCGGCAATTCCTCGGTTTCCCGGAATACCCGATACCCGAAAGTTATGGACGTGCTGCCCACCTTTATGACACATACCTCGATCTCTATTTTATCACCATATCGAAGTGGTTTGGAAAAATCCGTCTCCAGGTGAACCGTGGGAAGACCCATGCGATGCTCGTTGACAACCGTCGGGTATTCTATTTCCAGTTCATGGGAAAAAAATTCTTCTAATGCAATATGAAAATAATGCAGAAATCTCGGGTAGTAGACAATACCGGCACGATCGATATCGCCAAATCGAATTTTGAGTTGTGATCTGTATGCCATATTGGTTTTCTCCTTGCTGAAAGTATCGGGGAATTATTAATTTTTACCTTACTGAAGAATGCCTCATGCATCAACTCTGTTTTTCGAACCGATTAACCTTCATTACATCTTGTCAGGAGAATCTTTTCCTGCTAGCTTGAAAGTTTCAAGGATTCGCGCAAAAAAGGAGTTGATATCATGGTGTCCGGTAAATATCCCCAACAACCTGTCATTGCAGTCGGCGCAGTCGTGGTGCACAAAAATCGCATATTACTGATCCGTCGGGGTAAGGAACCAGCCAAGGGAGAGTGGGCCATACCCGGAGGGCGTGTTGAGTTAGGAGAAACCATGCGTGAAGCGGCGGCACGGGAAATTATGGAAGAAACCTGCGTTTCCATCCGTCCAGAAGAATTGGTATATTTCTTTGAAACGATTCAGCCCGACCCAGACGGCAGAATTCGGTTTCATTATACCATCTTCGACTTCATGGCTGAATACCTGGCAGGCGAACCCAATCCCCGGGACGACGCCATGGATGCCAGGTGGGTATCGGCAGAGGACGCCAATACCTACAACCTGAACACCAAAACCCGGGATCTTCTGAATCGAATCGGATTTATCTCCTGAACAAATTTGTTTTACGGATTTATTTACGATGTCAGCTTCGATGAAATGTTTGCCACATGCCGGCCCTGAAATCGAGCAGCTTCCAGTTCGTTATCACTCGGCATTCTTTCACCAGACCCACCGGCAATTGTCGAAGCACCATAGGGAGAGCCACCGGTTACCTCGTCGATTCTCATCTGACCCTGAAAAGCGTATGGCAGTCCTACAACCACCATGCCATGGTGCAGCAGGGTTACATGAAAGGTCAGGAGGGTCGATTCCTGACCACCATGCTGGGTCGCGGTACTTGTAAAAACACTACCGGCCTTGCCGACCAGAGTTCCTTCAGCCCACAACTGCCCGGTGGCATCCAGGAACTGACGCATCTGGCCACACATATTGCCAAAACGGGTCGGTGTGCCAAAAATTATTGCATCCGCCGATGCCAGGTCTTCCACTGTGGCGACCGCTACCTCGGCCTGTGACTTTTGGGCATCCAACGCACCCATTTTTTCAAGAACCGTTTCCGGTAATGTTTCCGGTACGCGCCTCAGAACCGCCTCCGCATGCTCTACCGAATTGACACCTTCTGCGACTGCCTCTGCCATCCGGCGGATATGCCCATATGTCGAATAATATAGTACGAGTACTTTCATATCGTTGTCCTCCTTATTGTGTAATGCAGTTATCTATAAAGCCCAAGTTACATAACGAACAGAGGTCTTCGGGGATTCGTTTTAAAGTCGGGCAACTGTTTGAGCCCATTTCATTTTTTTATTGCATGTTTCCTGTTTCTGGTTATCATATGTTATGGTTCGATCATATAAATTCGGACTTGTTACATACGGGTCCGGTGGAAACAGGTGAATTGGCAAGGGAGATTATGTCATGAAAGAACTCATCAGTAAAATTGCGCAGGCGCTGGTCGACAAACCCGAGGTTGTGTCGGTTGATGAAGTACATGGCGAGCATACTACGGTGCTGAAACTGAATGTGGACAAATCAGACCTGGGAAAAATCATCGGTAAAAAGGGAAACACCGCCCGGGCCATCCGGACACTTTTGAGTGCAGCTTCCGGAAAAGCTCAAAGGCGTCATTTCCTTGAAATTGTTGAATAAATAATATCGTTATACGATTTTATTGAGCCTTTTAACGCCTTGCTCAGGGCCAGGATATGCAACCATTGCTACAGTGGGCTACCCTTCTGAGCATAAATCGTTTGCTAAGCATGATCTCACCTCCCCTCGTCCTGTTAAGTCTTCCCCATAGTTGCATAAACAACATGGCAAATAATAGATAATGACCTGTTAATTTAACCAATATCGTCGC
>JAOZSO010000068.1:4283-11149 GCA_029939655.1 Desulfobacterales bacterium | reverse complement strand
TATTATTACCGCCTTAGAAGATTTAATTAGAAAATCAAAGATCTCCGGATTGAAAAAATTCAAGGGCAAGGTAGATTTGGATATCGATATGAACGCCGTTAGAAGTCGTCAATGTCAGTCTTAGTCGATACATCCATATGGATAGAGTATTTCAGGGCTGGAAATAATTCTGAAAGACTCGATTTCTTAATCGATGAAAACCTGATTGTTATTAATGATCTTATTCTCGCAGAATTAATCCCATCTTTAAGGGTTCGCAATCAGCGAAAAATTGTCAAGTTATTACATAATATAAATAAGTTAGAACTGTCCATAAATTGGGATCAAATTATTGAGTTCCAATTTAAATGTTTGAAAAACGGTATAAATGGAATTGGTATTCCTGATCTAATAGTTGTCCAAAACGCGAAACAAAATCACTCTGAAATTTATTCACTTGATAGCCATTTTGAACTCATGAAAGACATCTTTAAGCTCCAATTGACAGGTTAACGTGTTAAAAAAGCGGACGACCAAGAAACTTCAGGCGATGGGAAATGCGTGAGCTCTACATGAAGGTGAAATATGAAAATTGATATCGATTCCTTGAATTATGATGAACTTGTTGAGCTAAATCACAAGATAGTTGCAAGATTAAAGTTTTTAAATTCAATGCATACTCACAAAGAAATGATGCAATTCAGTCCGGGGGATCAAGTTTGCTTTGAACCACCTGGCCAAAATAAGCAATTTGGCACATTGGTTAAATACAACAAAAAAACGGTTACTGTAATTACTGAATCAGGCCAAAAATGGAATGTTTCACCGTATTTACTCAATAAAGTAAAAAGCGTAAAAGGCAAAAAAAACAAGCAGGGGAAAATAATTAACCTACATGAAAGAGAGTTTAACCTGAATTGAGGAGTCTTGCCGAAGTCACGTTTTTTACTACATCGAGAACTTTTTTAATAAATGAATGATTCGAAGGAGTTAATGAATTTAGTACTTTTATCGAATCTTTCAAAAAGACCGATATGAGTCAAGGGCAGACTTGACCCCTTTGCCTGTGAACAATCAGTTGGGCTGACGGCGTGTAGATCGCGGTTTACCGTCACTCTCCATTCACACCTCCCAAGCCGGCCGTTCGTTTCACGGTAGGTCCTTTGATGTCCAAATCATTTTCGAAATATTGTCCTGATTTTTATCAATGGCCACGTCACTCCATTACCTCTTTGATTCGCCAAGCACAGCTTGGCATGATTTTAAAAACGTGGGTGCTTTAGTTGACAAACATAATGGAGAATTACTTGTTTAGTGCGGCCAATTCTTCGTACATCTCGATTTCAGCCGGTGCTGCCAGCAGGGGTTTAATGGCTCCGAAAAGCGCTTTGAAATACGGTGTGGAACTGTGATGTGTCAACGCTTCGGCATCCCTGTACTTTTCATAGAACATGAAAAGTGTTGGATCGTTGCTGGATTTGTGAAGCGTGTATGCAATTGTTCCATCTTCGGATGCAACTTTTTCTACCATGTCCCGCAGTTCTGCTTCCAGATTGGCTGCTTTTTCTTCTTGTGCTTTTAGTTTGGCGACGACGATCATTTGAACCTCCGTATTGTTGTGTTTTTTACAAAGAGAGGGGATATTTAACCTTGCCCGTTTCTGTTGTCAATATATCTTGATACCGGGAAATACTTGAAATAGAAATATCAGGCAAACGTATCAGGGCACGCTTGCGTATGCATATTAAACCATGGTATGGCACACAAGAAACATCATCAGACTCATCGATGAAAGCGATACGAATAAATATTATAATATCAATTAGATACACGGAGCGCCCATTCAAGGTGGTGGTATGGTATTAAAGTATGAGTGAACTCTACATGGTCCGCCATGGCCAGGCATCCTTTGGCGAGAAAAATTATGATCGCCTGTCTCCTTTGGGGGTTATTCAGGCAGAAATTATTGCCAACCACTGGGTTCGGATCGGCAGAAAGATCGACGTCGTTTATGTGGGTAGTATGAAGCGGCAGACAGGTACGGCAGACGCACTGATGTCAGCCTGCCGGGACAGCCGGATGTCCGTTCCGGAAATCATACCGGACGAATCTTTCGACGAATACGATTCTGCGTCGGTCTTCGAAGCCCAGATTCCCGGGATGGTCGAGGAGGATCCGTCTATTTCCGAAAAACTACCCGATATTTTCAGCAATAAAAGAGTGTTTCAGCTCCTGTTCCAGGACGCCATGAACCGTTGGGTTTCAGGTGACTACAATGTGCCGGGAGTCGTCACGTGGAATGGCTTCAAAGACCGGGTGCTAAGCGGTGTTTGTCGGATCATGCAGGCCCAGGGGGCTAAAAAGACGCTGGCCGTATTTACTTCCGGGGGGCCCATTTCAGTGGTGGTTCAGGAATCCCTGGGCCTGACGGACAAGTCAGCCATGGCGTTGTCCTGGCAAATCATGAACGCGTCCATCACCCGGTTCAAGTACAATACCAAGGGCCTCGCGCTGGCCGGTTTTAATGATATCATGCATCTGGAAATGGAAAATGATCCGCGGTTGCTGACATATCGATAGCCTGGGGACATGGGTGCCAATGAATCAGGTTGAAATCATTTGAACAACGTTCAAGCCATTGACAATATTTTGGTCATTTGGTCATTTGAGCATTCGATATTCGGATTTAGGATTTTAAAAAAAGGAGATACAATGGATTTTAGTATTTCGGAAAAAATGCAGACCATACTCGGGATGATGAAGGAGTTTGTTGAAAAAGAGCTCATTCCCCTGGAAGCTGAATTCTTGACCAAGGATACCAGGAGCCTGCTCCCCATTATTGCGGAGAAGCAGAAAATGGTCAAGCAGATGGAACTGTGGGCACCCAATCATCCCAAAGAATACGGGGGTATGGGGCTCAACCTGGTGGAGCACGGCCTGGTTTCAGAGGCTCTGGGTGGAACAATACTGGGTTTCCTGGTTTTCGGGTGCCAGGCACCGGATGCCGGAAATATCGAAATCCTTCACCAGTACGGCACTGATGAGCAGAAAGAGATCTGGCTCAGGCCGCTTGTGGATGGCCGGATCCGGTCCTGTTTTTCCATGACCGAAGTCGACCTGCCCGGCTCGAACCCGATCATGATGGATACCACCGCTGTAAAAGACGGTGACGATTACGTGATCAACGGTCATAAATGGTATACGTCTTCCGCTGATGGTGCAAAATTCGCCATTGTCATGGCCAATACCAATTCGGATGCGTCACCCTACTTGCGTGCGAGTATGATCATCGTACCTACGGATACCCCCGGTTTCAACCTTGTACGCAACATTCCGGTGATGGGGCATTCCGGTGAAGATTACTTCAGCCATGCGGAAATTCTGTATCAATCGTGCAGGGTGCCGCAGAAAAATCTTCTCGGAAACGAGGGGCACGGGTTTGTCATTGCACAGGAAAGACTTGGGCCGGGACGGATTCATCACTGTATGCGCTGGATCGGCATCTGCAACCGGGTCTTTGATCTGATGTGCCATCGAGCGGTAACCCGGGTGATCGCTCCCGGAAAGACACTGGCTTCAAAACAGATCATTCAGTCGTGGATAGCGGAGAGTGCGGCGGAAATCAGGGCTGCGCGACTGATGGTCCTCCACACGGCCTGGACCATCGAGAATCTGGGCATCAAAGAAGCCCGCCAGGATATTTCCCTGATTAAATTCATGGTGGCGAACACCATGCAGAAGGTGATTGACCGGGCCCTCCAGGTACACGGCGGACTGGGCATGACAGACGACACAATCATTTCCTTTTTCTACCGTCACGAGCGAGCGGCAAGGATCTATGACGGTGCCGACGAGGTTCACAAAGTGTCCGTGGCCCGTAAAATTTTGAGAGAGTATGAAGGCAAGACGGTAAGATAGTGCCCGTGTTTGATTTAAGTGAAAAAAATCTCTTTGTCACGAAAACACGAAGCAACGAAAGCACGAAAAAGGTCATTAGTTCAGTAGCCTTTCCGTCTAATAAAGTTGTGTCAATGAAATGTCGAATATCGAACAAGGAACCGCAGATTATTGAAGTTAACGTGCCAGGTGATCTAAAGAAGGAGAAAAGATGAAGCAACAGAGTGTTTTAGTCATCGGGGCAGGATTTATGGGTTCTGGAATTGCCCAGGTGTGTGCCCAGAGTGGATACAGGGTCCACCTGAACGATGTTAAGCCGGAGGCTTTGGGCAAAGCAGAAAAGGGGTTGCAATGGTCTGTCAACAAGCTGACTGAAAAAGGGTTTCTTCAGGAAGATCCTGATAAAATTCTAAATCGCCTTACCTATGAAACCGATCTGTCGAGTGCGGCAGAGGCAGACTGGATCATTGAGGCGGTTCTGGAGGTAGAGGCGCTCAAGATCGATCTTTTTAAGGCCCTGGAGGAAAAAATTCCCGCGACAACCCCGCTGGCCACCAATACTTCCTCCATACCCATCACCCGCATTGCCTCACATCTCAACCGGCCTGAGCGTGTGCTCGGTCTTCATTTCTTTGGCCCGGTACCCTTCATGGGGCTCGTGGAGGTCGTAAAAGGGGAGCGGACAGGTGATAATGTATTTGAAGCAGGGGTCGACTTTATTACCTCCCTTGGCAAAACACCTGTACGTGTGAAACGTGACATCCCCGGTTTTGTGATGAACCGCATTTTTTCGGCAGCTTTCCGTGAAGCCGTGGATCTGGTATCGGACGGCATTGTCAGTCCGGAAGATGTGGATGCCGGCATGCGGCTCGGGTATGGTTGGAATGTTGGCCCCTTTGAAGTCGCTGATAACGCAGGTCTGGATACCTTTGTGCTGGTGGGTCAGTCTATGGCGGAACTGGGGGAGGAGAACCTGGTAACGAAATCGGACCTCCTGCAGAAAATGATTGAGCAGGGGCGTCTGGGGAAAAAGGCTGGAAAGGGATTTTATCGTTATACCAAGGACGGAAAGCGATTGCCTTATGGGGAAGGGGAAGCGTAATTGTCATTAGCTTCGCGTAAGTATGATACGTTTTAGGTGTTAGGTTTTACGTTTTAGGTTTAGCCAAGAGCTAAGAGCAAGCAGCCGGCAACCGCCAGGTTGCCCAATGACAGCCGAAGGCGAAATGTCGCGCGAAGCGCTAATATCACACGAAGTGTAAATGACATGGGCAGAGTGGTTTATGAAACCTGCTGGTCAAGATTCTGCCATATTCAGGAAAATAGGAGACGTAATACAGAAAATGCCTTTTGAAAAAGAACTGCAGGATCTGGAGAAAAGAAGAGCCCGGGCACTGGAAATGGGTGGCAGGGAAAAGATCGACAAGCAGCATGCCAAGGGGAGGCTTAGCGCCAGAGAACGCATCCATCGCCTCCTCGACCCAAATTCTTTTCTCGAGGTGGGCATGTTCAATCATTCCGATGTACTGGGAATGGAAAGTAAGACCCCTGCGGACAGTAAGATAGGCGGGTATGGTACCATCGATGGTCGTACGGTGAGCATCCTGTCCAACGATTTTTCCGTGCTGGCTGCCACCTCGAGTCGTGTCGCAGGTCGCAAAGAAGGTGAATTAAAACACCTGTCGGCGCATTACGGGTATCCAGTGATCTATCTCGGGGAGGCCGGTGGCGCCAGAATGCCGGATATCATGGGTTCAAGGGGTCTTGCATCCTTCGGAGGCGGGGGTTTCGACACCTACCTCCAAATTATGAGCCGGGTTCGGAAAACACCCATGATTACTGCCGTTATGGGGGAATGTTATGGCATGCCCACCTGGATGGCCTGCCTGTCCGATTTTGTGGTGCAGGTCAAGGGGAGCGCCATGGGGGTTTCAGGACCGAGAATCCTGGAGATAGCCCTGAGCGAGATCATCACGGATGAAGAACTGGGCGGTTGCGAGGTTCACGGTGAGATAACCGGTATGGCAGACCGGATTGCCGAGACAGAAGACGATTGTTTCAGAATAATCCGCCAATTTATGAGCTATATGCCGCAGCACAACGAGGAAACACCACCCTGCCTGGAGAATTTCGATGCATCCGAAGGTTCAGAAAATCTTTTAGAAATCCTGCCTCAAAAACGAAACCGGGCTTATGATATGCACCGGATATTGAATGCTGTTTTCGACCGGGAAAGTCTTTTTCCCATTAAACCCGATTTCGGCAGGAACGTTATTACCGCACTATCCAGAATCAAAGGAAATGTGGTGGGTGTGATTGCCAATCAACCGATTGTCAATGCCGGTGCCATGGACACTGACGGTATCGACAAGGTTATCAGCTTTCTATGCCTGTGTGATTCGTTTAATATCCCCCTGGTATTTTTTCATGACACGCCGGGATTTTTAGTGGGAAAAACTGCAGAAAGAAACCGCGTGGCGGCCAGGGTGATGAACTACATGAATGCCCTGGGATTGATAACGGTTCCCAAGATATCGGTCATCGTCAGGAAAACATATGGCATGGCTTTCTGGAATATGGCCGGCTCCGGCTGTGGGGCCAATTTTATTGTGGCATGGCCCACGGCGGAAATGAGTTTCGTGAGCCCGGAAATTGCGGCAAATGTTGTCTTTGGTGGCAAAATTCCCGTTACAGAGCGGGACAAGAAAGAATGGGAGAAACTGGTTCAGCAGATGGTGGACGATGCTTCTCCCTACGGGGCTGCCGGCATGCATTACATTCACGATGTGATCGATCCCCGGGAGACGCGGGATTATATAGGTCGCGCATTGGAAATCAGCCGGGGCGAGCGAAACAATGGTATCGGGGAGCATCGGCTGGCTAACTGGCCGACAAAATTCTAATATTAGAATAATTTACATAAGAGTGACTAAATTCGAGAGAAGTAATGGATTAGAATAGAGACGTGGTCATTTGCTTCGCGTAATTAG
>JAOZSO010000068.1:2371-4183 GCA_029939655.1 Desulfobacterales bacterium | reverse complement strand
AATGGCACAGGTAATTGCGGATCGTCGAGACATGGATTTTGTCCTATACGAACAGATGAAGGTTGAGGATTTATTGGCCTATGAAAAATTCGCAGGTCTCAACAGAAAAGTCTTTGACATGATTATTTCAGAGGCGCGAACCTTTGCAATCAAAGAGCTTTTGCCCACGTATGCAGAGGGAGACCATGTTGGATTGCGGTTTGAAAAGGGCCGGGTAAAGGTTCCTGAATGTTTTCACAGACCCCACAAACTTCTCATCGAGGGGGAGTGGACCTCGTTGAGCGAAGATCCGGAGGTTGGTGGTCAGGGGTTGCCGAGCAGTATTGACATGGCCGTGGCCGAATACATTGTGGGTGGGAACTATCCGCTAGTCAATTATGCACGGATGGGCCATGGTACGGGACAAATGGTCGAACTCTTTGGCACGGAATCACAGAAGTCGCTGTTTCTCAAGAAGCTCTATACCGGTGTATGGGGGGGCACCATGCTGTTGACGGAATCCCAGGCGGGTTCAGATGTCGGGGCCTTGACCACACTGGCTGTGAAGAATGCCGACGGCACCTACACGATTAAGGGGGAAAAAATATTTATCACCAACGGTGAGCATGATCTCCAGGAAAATATTATTCACCCGGTACTTGCACGCATAGAGGGAGCTCCTGCGGGAACTAAAGGGATCTCGATTTTTCTTGTTCCTAAAAGGTGGGTCAATGATGACGGCAGCCTGGGTGAGCCGAACGATGTGGTCTGCACCGGTATCGAGGAGAAGATGGGTATTCATGCCTCCGCCACCTGCAGTATGTCTCTGGGGAGTAAGGGCAATTGCCGGGGACTTTTGCTGGGAGAGGAAAATCATGGCATGCGCATTATGTTCCACATGATGAACGAGGCACGACTGGGTGTCGGTTTTCAGGCCTTTATTCACGCAACGACGGCGTATCTGTATGCCTTGAATTATGCCCGTGAACGGCTTCAGGGCCGGGATCTGGAGAAGTTCGCTGATCGCGAAGCACCCCAGGTGCCGATAATCAATCACCCTGACGTGAGGCGTATGCTCCTCTGGATGAAGGCTCATGTGGAGGGTATGCGCAGCTTTGCCTACTATACTGTTCGATGTTTTGACAAACTGGCAAATACCGAAAAAGCAGAAGAAAAGGAGCACTATCAGGGTCTGGTGGATCTTTTGACGCCACTGGTCAAAGCATACTGTTCCCAGAGAGGTTTTGATGTCTGCATCGAAGCGATCCAGGTGTATGGTGGTTATGGATATACCCAGGAGTATCCGGTTGAACAGATTGCCAGAGATTGTAAGATAACCTCCCTCTACGAGGGGACGGATGGCATTCAGGCCATGGACCTGCTGGCCCGAAAGCTGGGTATGAAAAAAGGAAAGGTTTTCCTGGAATTTTTGGAAAAGATTCAAAAGACCATCGCTCATGCCAGAAAACACGAAGCCCTGGTTCCCATGGCTGACAGGCTGGAAGCAGCGATGAACACGTTGGGAGAATCTGCCATTCATCTTGGCCGGAAAGCCATGTCGCCCGAGTTTAAAAAGACGTTTGCCCACGCATTTCCGTTCCTGGAAGTCATGGGGGACGTAACCATGGGATGGATGTTGCTTTGGCGTGCTGCCGTTGCCTCCGAAAAGCTTCAGGAAGGTGCCAAGAAGAAAGATGCCGGCTTCTACGAAGGTCAGATCCAGTCGGCGAAGTTTTTTATCAATACGGTTCTTCCCGTGACCCATGGTAAAATGGCGTCGATTCAGGATCTTGATGGATCGGCCATAGAGATTGAAGATGTGGGATTTGGGGG
>JAOZSO010000068.1:0-2271 GCA_029939655.1 Desulfobacterales bacterium | reverse complement strand
GTCATTTACTTCGTGTCATTGATCGTTGCTAAAAGCGAATAGCCATAAGCTACAATTAATGACGCGCGTAGCGCTAATGCCGCCCGAAGGGCAAATGACCATGAATGACAGCCGAAGGCTAAATGACAGTCAATATTAAAATGATTCATCATTCCAAAAGGAGTCATATATGAAAACAGAGTTTAATACCATCCAGGTGGAAGTGAAAGACGGCGTGGCGGTGTTCAGTATGAACAATCCGCCGGTCAACCAGCTTTCGAAACACTTTGTGGAGGAACTGGCTCAGGCGCTGAAGGCGGCATACGAGGATAACGATGTCAAGGCCTTGGTTCTTACCGGTACCGGTAAGAATTTTATTGCCGGTGCGGACATTACCCAGGTTCAGGGGGTCAAGGAACGCGACGTTATTTTGGGGAGGGCACTTGAAGGCACTCGCTTCATCAGCAGCCTGGAAACAGGACCCAAGCCGATCGTTGCAGCCATCAACGGCAATTGCCTCGGCGGCGGCCTGGAAATCGCCATGGCCTGCCACTATCGTGTAGCCGCCAGGGGCGTCAACCTGGGTCAGCCCGAGGTTCAGATAGGCCTGATCCCTGGAGCAGGCGGCACCCAGCGGCTGCCCCGCTTGATCGGACTGCGGTACGCACTGGAGATGATTACCATGGGAAAGCCAATCAAGTCCGAGATCGCCCACAAAAGGGGGCTGGTGGATGCCGTGACAGATGCCGATGGTTTGATCGAAAAAGCCGTTGAGGCTGCCCGGCAGTTCGCCAGCGGTCAGCTCAATATCAAGGCGCGGATGACCCGCAATCAGCATCACTGGATTCCGAGTGCTGCAGAGAAAAAAGCGATGATGGATTTTACCAAAACTATGGTGACTGCGCAATCCAAAGGTTACATCGCACCGATGAAAGCGGTGGAGGCCATCGACCAGGGACTGAGCTATGATATCGATAAGGACCTTGAAAGGGAGGCGGAACTGTTTGCCGATTGTGCTGTGTCGGACGTTGCTGAAAACCTTATCGGGATATTTTTAAATACGCGTGCTGCAGGGAGACTCGATCGGATCAAAGGCATCGAACCGGCCGGCATCAAGAAGGTGGTCATGCTGGGAGGGGGCGTCATGGGTTCCGGAATCGTCAACCTCCTGTTGAAAAGCGGATATGAGACCATTCTCTGGGATATCAACGACGAAGCCCTTGAAAAGGGTGTGGCGTCTATTCGCAAGACATTTGCCTTTCCCATCAAGAAGCGCAAGATGAAACAGGAAGATCTTGAAAACATGCTGGAGAAACAGTTCAAGACCACTACCGACCTAAAGGAGCTGGATGGGGTGGACCTGGTCATCGAAGCCGTGGTGGAAGACATGGCCATCAAACAGAATATATGGAAACAACTGGAGGGGATCTGTCACTCCCACACTGTGTTTGCAACCAACACGTCCGCCCTGCCCATAACGGAAATGGCTTCGGCGCTGTCCGATCCAGGCAGGATGGTCGGGCTTCATTTTTTTAACCCGGCCCATCGTATGATGCTCCTGGAGATCATCTGTGCCGAGCAGACATCCAACGAAACCCTTGCCACGAGCGTAGCATTTGGGCGGCAGATCAAAAAGATTCCCATCGTGGTCAATGACGGTCCCGGTTTTTATGTTTCCCGGCAGTTGGGGGGGTTGATGGGCGGCGCCGTTTATCTCACGGCAGACGGTGTTGATGGTTCTTCCGTCGAGCAGGCCATGCTCAACTTCGGCATGCCCATGGGACCGGCAACGCTTTCCGATCTCACGGGGATCGATATCAATTACCACGTCAACAAAACCTTCGAAAAAAGGCTGGGAGAACGGTACACGGTTCACCCCCTGACGGAGCTGATTTACAAGACCGGGTGCTATGGTCGCAAGACCGGCGCAGGTTTCATGGATTACAGCGGTGACACACCCGTGCCGAACCCAAAGATCGTAGCGGTTGTGCAAACATACCTTGCCGACAAAGGCGTAGCGTCCAAGGTGATTGCGGAGCAGGAGATCGTGGACCTGATGCTGGCAAACGCCATTAATGAAGCCGCCTACATGATGCAGGAAGGTATCTGTGACAGGCCACAGGATATGGATCTGGCCATGATTTACGGCACGGGGTTCCCGCCGTACCGTGGCGGTATACTGCGTTATGCAGATGTGTGGGGTCTTTCGAACGTCCTTGAGAAGCTCATTGAACTGGAGGCCCAGTACGGTGTCCATTTCAAGCCGGCGGCCTTGATCGAGGAGATGGTGGA
>JAOZSO010000067.1:0-11156 GCA_029939655.1 Desulfobacterales bacterium | reverse complement strand
CACCTCTGTATTTGTAGGATCCGGTATGCTGCATGCATTCGAGTTTGAGATAAACGCGGCCATCTACTTTGCTGCTCAGATAGGGCGAATATTCAAGATAGGTCTTTCTGATGTGCGGTCGTATGCGTTTTTCGGCCGCCAGAACTTCTTTATGAATATTCGTCGATATTGGGTTGTGATGCTTCATGGACTATTCTCCATATATTTTCGCGTTTCATAAAATCGTGAAATGATTTTATGTTCGCATCTCCTTTATGTATTTGTAAATCATGGAAAAATTTTCTATGCAATGCTTTTTGTCATTCTTTCTGCTTGACAGGCGCAAATTTAATCGATATATGTACATATGATTATATGTTAAATCGACCGGACAAAGGAGATTCCATGCAGCAACACGATCTGAATATCGATTCGGCAATGACATGCGTTACCAAGGGGATTCACGTGGAGACGGTTTCGTATGTCCGGAAGAGGCTTCCGGAAAGTGACCAATTGAACGAATTGGCGGACCTTTTTAAACTTTTTGGAGATGGTACGAGGATCGGGATCCTGTGGGCGTTGAGTGAGTCGGAAATGTGTGTGTGCGACATCTGTGCTCTGTTGCACATGAAACAGCCGGCGGTATCGCACCAACTGAAAAATCTGAAACAGGCCCGTATCGTAAAAAACCGTAGAGACGGCAAGGTGATCTACTACTCTCTGGATGACGATCATATTCGAAAATTGCTTAATTTAGGGATGGAGCATGTCCGGGAGACAAATTAGGTGGATAGGCTGAAATTTTAAGGATAAAATTTCATGACTGAAGAAGCGACAATGGAAAAATTCAATGTGAAGGGACTTGACTGTGCTGTCTGTGCAGCAAAGATCGAACAGGGGTTAAACCGGCTTGATGGTGTCGAAACTGCGGTCCTCGATTTTGCCAGCTTAACGCTGCATGTCAGAACCAGCAGCGTTACCAGGGTAATGGATGCAGTTCGCCGAATTGAACCGCAGGTTCAGCTGGTGCCGAAGTCGGAAACAGGGCCACAGGAAGATTTCAATGGGTCAACAGCATCGAGCCAGATCAAGAAGGAGTTCATTTTGCTCATTCTTGCCGGCATGCTTTTTATCTTTCAATTTTCAGCACAAGACTGGTTGTACAGGAATAACCTGAGAGGTCTGGAGGTGATCGTGGTCGCCACAGCCTATCTACTGGTGGGATGGAATGTTCTATGGAATGCCTTCAGGACGGTGCGAAGGAAAAATTATTTCGATGAAAATGTGCTCATGGTCATCGCCACAGTAGGTGCCATGGCCATCCATGCTTATTCGGAAGCCATCGGTGTGATGATTTTCTATAAGATTGGTGAGCTGCTGCAGGAAAGGGCGGTTACGGGCTCCCGGAGATCTATTGCAGGGCTTTTGGCGGCCAGGCCGGATAAAGCCGTGGTGCAATCAGACAATGGATACCGGGAGGTTGCGCCGGAATCCGTCAACATAGGGGAAGTCATACTTGTCAAGCCGGGTGAAAAGGTTCCACTGGACGGAGATGTGGTCTCCGGAAACTCTCACCTGGACACATCTGTTTTGACCGGTGAAGCGGTTCCGGTAACAGTCAAACCGGGAGACCCTGTGTTGGCGGGTCAGATCAACCAGACAGAGGCCCTGACGGTTCGGGTCACACGGTTATTTAAGGAATCTTCCATTGCCAAGGTTATGGAACTGGTGGAAAACGCCACAGCCAGAAAGGCGCAGACCGAAAAGTTCATTACGACATTTGCACGGTATTACACACCTGCAGTGGTATTGATTGCTGCCCTGATCGCTTTTGTCCCTCCCTGGATTATACCCGAAGCCTCTTTCAAGGTCTGGGTATATCGGGCCTTGGTGTTGCTGGTGATTTCATGCCCCTGCGCGCTGGTCATCAGTATCCCCCTGGGATATTTTGCCGGAATCGGCATGGCTTCGCGGAAGGGTATCCTGATCAAGGGCTCTAACTATATCGATGCATTGGCTGATGTGGATACGGTGGTTTTTGATAAGACGGGAACACTGACAAAGGGTGTTTTTAGCGTAATCGAGATTGCCACCCACAACGGTTATTCAAAAGACCAGGTACTGACCTATGCGGCTGCTGCCGAAATGCAGTCGAATCATCCTATTGCCACTTCCATTCTCGATGCATTTTCACGGACCGGGCTTGAACTGGATACCAGTGAAATCACGCAACACACCAACCTGGCAGGGCAGGGCGTCAAAGCACGTTACGGAGATCGTGACATTTTTGTCGGTAATGATCATCTGTTACACATGAAATCGATTGATCACGATCAATGCGATTTTGACAGTACCGTGGTCCACGTGGTCGTAGCAAATCAATACGCGGGTTATATTACCATCGGCGACGAAGTCAGAGCGGATGCCGGTCCGGCCGTTAAAGCTCTTCGGAAGCAGGGTGTCGGGCAGATAGCCATGCTTACAGGTGACAACGAATGTGCGGCCGAAGCCGTTTCAAAAAAACTGGACATCGATGTTGTTCACGCAGACCTCCTGCCGGAAGATAAAGTCAGGATTTTCGAGAGAATCAAAAATCAAAATAAGAGCGGCGGGAAAATTGCATTTGTCGGGGATGGCATCAACGATGCGCCTGTTATCGCACGGGCGGATGTGGGGCTGGCTATGGGCGCTCTCGGTTCAGATGCTGCCATCGAGACGGCCGATGTTGTCCTCATGCAGGATTCGCCCTTGAAGGTTGCTGAGGCTGTTGCGATTGCCCGGAAGACCCGGCGAATCGTATGGCAGAATATCGGTCTGGTATTTCTGATCAAGGGTATTTTTATCGTTCTTGGCAGTATGGGAATGGCTTCGATGTGGGAGGCGGTATTTGCGGACATGGGTACGGCGTTGCTGGCGGTTTTAAATTCCACCAGAATACTAAGAAATGGTTATAAAACCTCCCCTCGGGCCCAATCTCTGCGTTGAGGCGAGGCGTTTAATCCTCAAAATACTACATGTATTCCTGTGGTTAAACCCCTCGCCCCGCCTTGACCTTGAACCCGATTGAAGATCTTAAAACCATTTCAAGTGTAGCTCTTTGCTGATAGCCGTCTAAGAGCAAACAGCCAAGAGCTACAAGCTGTCGGAACGACCCCAGCATTCGATAATACTGCATGCAAGGAGAAGGGTTCGCTGCAGGAGGCTATCCTTGATCATGTATTCGTCACGGCTGTGATCCCGTGCCCCAATTGGCCCAAGCCCGTCAATGACCGGAACATTCAGATCAGCAATGAAATTAGCGTCGGATACACCGAACCTGAACTGCTCCTTCACGGGATATCCCATGCGGTTCGCGATGCCGGCAGTTATCTCAAACAGCTTGCGGTTGCCTGGGCTCTGTTGCATGGGAGGTCTGCCGGTGATGAAATCGACACGACATTTGGTTCCCTGAACGACGACCCTGTTGGCTATATCGGACACCTTCTCTTCGAGACGCTTGAGATCAGACGGGTCCACGAATCGAAAGTCCACCTGGGCGTTGGAGAACTCCGGTATGGTGTTGGAGCCGATTCCCCCATCTATTTTTCCGACATTGATGGTAATGCCTTTGTCAAAATCATTGAGAGACTCGAATTCGATAATCTTGTGCGCCATCTCAAGGATGGCACTGGGTTTATCCTTGGTTGCAAAGGCGGCATGGCCTGCTCTTCCTTCTATATGGAGTTCAATGGTGAGGTTCCCCTTCCTGCCGGTAACAATCTCGTTTTCCAAACCGCCCGCTTCCAGGACAAAGGCAAATGCGCTGGAATTGGCCTCTTTCTGTATCAGATCAATGGAATTTCTGGAACCGATTTCCTCGTCTGAATTAAAAACAAACGTAACAGGAATATGTTTCAAAAGGCCTGATTTGTCGAGTGCCTTGAGGGCATAGATGCCGGCTACCAGCCCCCCTTTCATGTCAATCACTCCAGGGCCATAGCTTTTGTCATTATCTGCTTTGTACCAGTTAAAGTCGGTATCCTCAGGAAAAACCGTATCCATATGCCCCACGAGCAATACCTGCTTGTCGGCAGGCGGTTGTGCGCTGGAACGTACCACCAGGTTGTTCCCCTGCAGTTGTTGCTCGACGGTTTCTGTGGATACATCGAGGCCTTGGAAAGCCCGGGCAATTGTGCCGGCGGTCCGATCGATTCCGGCCTTGTTATGACTCCCGCTTTGAATCGTTATGAGTTTTTCAAGAAACGCGAACATGTCCGGTTCTTTGGATATCAAGAAAGATTCGATATCGTCAAAATACGCCGAGTATTCTTTCATAGGGTGATCCTTCCAAATCTGAATGTTTTGAAAATTCTCCACTTGACTGAAAACAGGTTGTATATAGCAGTATCTACCATACTTTGTATAGGGAAGAATGGAATGTTGGAATGATGGAATGTTGGTTTTAGTTGAAATGATTTTTAGCGCTCAGCCATCATTTCATCATTCCAATGTTCCAGCATTCCACTATTCCCCTTCCAAATGGTATGATGAGCGATAACGTCATCCTTCGAAAAAATATTGCACGATTTTATTACCCGACACCTGGGTGGGTGTCAAAGTAAAATACTATTGGATCATCTTAAAACCATCGCATATCCGCCCTATATAGGGATAAACCGATATAGGGGTAAACCGAGACTTGGTTCTCTGGTCAGGCTTCTTATAATTTGACAAGCCATTGAGAAGTTAATACAGATGGACTATTCTCAAAAGCCTTTTTGCAAATTAAGGCTTCAAGGATTCACTTTGGGAAGCACTAAGCAAGCTTACCGCTTATAGCTTACTGCTATAGATAAAGAGGATAAATTATGAGTAGATATTTACTGGTAGATATCGGTGCCGGCACCATGGATGTACTTTATTATGATGATTCAGACCAGCAGCACTACAAGGCCGTTGTCGCTTCACCGGTCATTCAGGTAGCAAGGCAAATTTCGGCGGGTTCCGGCAAACTGCTGGTGACCGGTGTTGAGATGGGGGGCGGCCCGGTCACACAGGGATTAAAAGAGAGGGCCAAAACATCATCGGTAGTCATTTCTGTCAGTGCGGCGGCTACGTTGAATCATGACCTCCAAAAGGTAGAATCGTGGGGTATCGACGTTGTGGCAGATCAGGATGCGGAGAAACTGAAAGGTGATACCGCCTACACCCATGTCTGCCTTGCAGATCTGGATTCGAGGCGCCTGGCGAATATTGTGGAAGGCTTTGGTGTTCCATTTTCTTTCGATGTATTCGGTATTTGTGCCCAGGACCATGGTGTCCCCCCCCAGGGTGTTTCCCATCTTGATTACCGTCATAACCGTTTTGTGGAACTGTTGGATAAAGAGCCGTTTCCACATACCTTGCTTTACGAGAAGAACAAAGTGCCTAAAGAGATGAACCGCCTGCGGACTATTGCGTTGCAGGCAGCCTCGATACCGACAAGTGCGGTCTATGTCATGGATAGCGGCATGGCTGCCATTTTGGGTGCTTCCAAGGATATGGCCGCCCTGGATAAGCATGCTCTGGTCGTTCTGGATGTGGCAACTTCCCACACGGTGGGCGCGGCACTTGCGGGTAGCGAGATAGCCGGCTTTTTCGAATACCACACCCAGGATATAACCATCCATCGCCTCGAAGGATTAATCCGGGATCTGGCGGATGGAAACCTGAACCACGATCAGATCCTCTCAGAGGGAGGCCATGGGTGCTACATGCGCAAAGCTGTGGGGTTTGATAACCTGGATGCGATCATCGCAACGGGTCCCAGACGGGGCATAATCGACGGATCTGAACTGCCCATGCTGTATGGCGCGCCCATGGGGGATAATATGATGACAGGAACAGTAGGGCTTTTGGAAGCGATTCGGAGACGAAGGAATTAGTAATAGGTTGATTAGGCTGAAGTCTTTTAGACTGTAGGCGGTCATCGTGCAGCGCCTAACAGCCTAACAGTCTTCAGCCTAATAGCCTAAAAAAAATAGCCCACGGTCTATTTTTTTCCCGGCTTAAGCCAGACCTTGTTGAGGAAAAGATAGTCATTGGGATGGGGTTGAATATTCTGTACGCGTTTCCGTGAGGCAATATAGCTGTTCTGCCAGCATGGGATGCCTACGGCGCCCTGGTTCATCTGAATTTTTTCGAGTTTGCAGAAGAGCGCTTTTCGTTCCAGGACGTCCAGGGTATTGCCGGCCTGACGCAATAGCTGAGAAAATTCTTCATTGACCCAACGGGTTTCGTTCCAGGGGCCTGGATTTTCCTGCTCATCCACCGCGCCGGCCAGTTTGAGAGCCGTGACACCCAGAGGATAGTGGGCCCAGGGGGTGATGCCGAGGTCAAACTTAGTTCGATTTCGGTGATACTCGTGACCAGGCACCTCCTGGAGATGAATTCTGAATCCTGCTCGAGCGGCATCGTTCTGGAGGACCAGAGCCTGGGTCCTGATATCGGGTTTTCCTTCAGCAATGGTCAAATGAATGTCCAGGCCGTTTTCATAGCCTGCTTCCTCCAATAGAGATTTTGCTCTGCGTGGATCAAACTTGATGGTCTTTTTTTCACAGTATTCGGGATGTGCGGGGCATACGTGGAAATCGTTTCCAATGGCACCTTGGCCATTGTGTGCCAAATAACGAATTTTATTCCGGTGCTGGCAAAGCTTCAGAGCACTGCGTACGCGGTTGTCATTCCAGGGTTCCCTGTCTACACGCATGCGAAGCACATTGGCCTTGGCCGTAAGGACGGGTGTCAAACGAATATTCCGATCGTTTTTCAGGGCGCTGTAGGCGTCTGAACTTCCTGTATCACTGAGATCGATAAGGTCGACGGTACCACTCTTCAGGGCCGTGACCCGTGAAGATACATTCCGACCAAGATCCAGGAATTCTATTTCGTTTAAAAACGGTAACCCCGGTTGCCAGTAATCATATCTTCTTTTTAAAAGACACCGGATATTTTTTTCAAATTTTTCAATCCTGAACGGCCCTGTACCATGAGGGGCTTCCATAAAGTTGCCTTCAAAGGTGCGATGGTTCAGAATCATGGCCGAAGGGTGGAATAACTTTTCCGGCAGTTCTAATTCCGGACGACTGAGATAAAGCACCACCAGATGTGAGTCTATTTTCCGGATGCCGGAGGGCGTCAGGCAGTCTCCAAGAATCGATTTCATGGGAGAGTTGATGTCCGGGCTCAACCATTGTTCGATAGAGAAAATAACATCATCCGCAGTAAAAGCCTGGCCGTTATTGAAGAAAATATTTTTTTTCAGGTGCAGTGACCAGATCCGGAGATCTTCACTCACGACCCACCTGTCCAGCAGGAAAGGATGCGTTATATTGTTCTTGTCTGTGTATGTAAGATATTCGGCCACCTGCCGGAAAACCTGGCTTGCCGGTATTGAAACGTTTTCTACCGGGTGCTCTGATTCCGGGAGCAGACCTGCTATGCGTAATTTTTGGCCATAGACGGCTCCCATTGCATGGCCGGGGATTGCCAACTGAAACAGGTGGGATGCGGTGGTTGTGGCCAATCCCAGCAGGGCGGCAAACCTGAGAAATTCCCTACGGGACAATTTTCCAGATTTATGATCCGACCAAAGGCAGTCAATAAGGGGGTGTATCCTGTGTTTCCTATGCATGGCTTTATTTAAAGGGGACTTTCAGGTGATTGTCAAGTGGAATAAACTCACTTCTTGCAATCCGTCTTTGTACCTGTTTGACCCTGTTCCACTTAATTGATATACAGAAATCAGGCAATAAACATGTGAAAGGTATGAGAGATGAATACAGAGAATGAAACCATTGAATTCGATGTCTTGTTTGTCGGCGCAGGCCCTGCAAACCTGGCAGGGGCCATACAGCTGATGCAGGCCGCAAAAGATAAAAACCTTGAACTTGAGGTCGCACTCATCGAAAAGGGAGCCGAGGTGGGGTCCCACGGCATCAGTGGGGCCATCCTCAACCCGGTTGCCCTGAAGGAACTGATGCCTGACTACATGGAAAAGGGTTGTCCCGTTGAAACTACGATACAAGGTGATGCGCTTTACTATCTGACACGGAACCGTGCGATACCCATACCCTTTATACCGCGATATCTGCACAACAAAGGTTATCATGTCATCAGTCTTTCAAAATTCAACCAATGGATGGGCGCCATTGCAGAAGACATGGGTGTGAATATTTTCCCGGGGTTTGCCGGAAAGAAGCTTCTGCTTGACGAAAAAAACCAGCGTGTGCTGGGCGTGCAGACAGGAGAAAAGGGCCTCGATATCAACGGAAAACCGAAAAGCGCTTTCGAGCCCGCCATCGATCTTTTGGCTAAAGTGACGGTTTTTGGGGAGGGAGCCCGGGGGAGCCTTGTCAAAGAACTGGACAGCATAATGGGTCTTTCCACGGGCAGCATGCCCCAGGCCTACGAGACGGGTATCAAGGAGGTTATAGCGCTGCCGGACAATTCCGGCTTCGAGGCGTTTAGAGGCAGAAGCCTCCATATGCTAGGTCATCCCCTGGGACTGGGTACACCCGGCGGCGGGTTTGTTTATGAAATGAAAGAAAATCGGGTGGCTCTCGGCTACCTTGTGGGGCTTTCCTATGAGGATCCCCTGTGCGATATCTATGATACCTTCATGCAGTTCAAACGCCAACCCTTTGTTGCAGATCTGATACAAGGCGGCAAGGTCATCGAGCAGGGTGCCCGAACGGTTTCCACCGGCGGCTATTTCAGCATGCCGAAACTAATTGTGGATGGCGCCGTGCTGGTGGGTGGTTGTGCCGGAATCCATAACGTTCCGGCACTGAAAGGCATTCATGTGTCCATGAAATCCGGAATGTTAGCTGCAGATACTATCTTGGATGCCCTGGGAAATGGGGACACCAGCGGGGATGGACTGGCACGTTACCCGGATGCCGTTGAAAAGAGCTGGTTGAAAAAGGAACTCTATGAGGGGCGTAATTTTTATCAAGCCCTGTCAAAGAAAGGTGTTTCCAAATTTTTTCATCTGGGCGCCCAGTATGCTACCGGGGGGCGGGGATTTCGTGACGGAATGCCCATAGAGGACGACAGCCGGACACTCAAACCCGTAAAAAATTCAGAACTGGTTACAGATCGGTCAAAGGAATCTTCCGCCTACGACGGGGTGCTGCTGGTGGACAAGCTGACAGGCGTATACCTTTCCAAAACCATCCACAGGGAAGATCAGCCGCCCCACCTGATCATACATGACATGGATCTGTGCGTGAACGAGTGTTTTCCCAAGTACCAACATCCCTGCACCCGGTTTTGTCCTGGTGATGTGTATGAAGTCGTGGAAGACGAAAACAAGGAAGGTAGCCGGCGGATAAAGCTCAACCCCTCCAACTGCTTCCATTGCAAGACCTGTGATGTCAAAGATCCATTCAACAATATTACATGGACGTGTCCGGAAGGAGGTGATGGACCAGGATATACCGTTGTTTGATACACGAGCCCTAAAGGAGGTGGATTGTGAGTATTTATGATGAAAAACCATGGCTGAAGTTTTATGATAAAGGCATTGAGCCGGAAGTCGTTATCCCGGATGCTTCCTACATTGATCTGTTCATGGAAACAGCGGAAAAGTTTCCGGATAAACCTGCGATCTATTTTATGGGGGTGACCCTACCCTATCGAAGACTCAACGATTTGTCGGCGCGTTTTGCCGCCTACCTCGAAAGATGTGGCTGCGTCCCGGGCGACACCGTCGGTATCAACCTTCCCAACATCCCCCAGTATCTCATCGCCTTGGTGGGCGCGCTGCGGCGCGGATGTGCTGTTACCGGCATATCGCCGCTCTTAACACCTAGTGAGATGGCCTACCAGATCAACGATTCCAATGCCAAATTTCTCGTGACCCTGGATGCCATCTTTGAACACCGGTTACGGGAGGTAGCAGGAGAGGTGCCCAACTTAAAGCATGTGGCAGGTGCCAATATCGGTGATTATCTGCCCGTGATCAAGAGAACCCTGGGCAAGTTGCTGAAAAAAATTCCCACCGGAAAATTGGTGTCGCTTCCGGGAATGGAAGTCATTCCTTTCAAAGAGATAATGGCAAGTTCCTCGCCGGAGTTCTCACCCGTGTCCATCGGCCCGGAGGACACCTGTCTGCTTCAGTACACCGGGGGCACCACCGGGCTTCCCAAGGGCACCATCCTGACACATCGTAATCTTGTGGTGAATATCCATCAGGTCACCGGGTGGCTGAATATGTTAGAGGGCGAAGAGGTGATGTGTTCCGCTTTTCCCCTGTTTCATCTGGCAGGGTTGATGGTCGGCATGTCGTCCCTGGTCAAAAACATTCCCCAGTGCCTGATCCCGGACCCCAGGAATACCCGTCACATATGTGGCGAAATCGAGAAGTATCGTCCCACGTTGATGACCAATGTTCCATCCCTTTACCAGATATTGATGGAAGAACCCAAATTCAAAACCCTCGATTTTTCGAATTGCAAGTGCTGTATATCCGGAGCTGCGCCGTTTGCGGTGGAGTCCATCGAGGCTTTTGAGTCGATTGTCGGAAAAGGTAAAGTCCTGGAGGTTTACGGCATGACGGAAACCAGCCCCATTCTGAGTATGAATCCGGCCAAGGGAATCAAAAAGATCGGTTCTGTGGGGATTCCGGTGCAGAGCACGCGCATCAAACTTGTGGACATCGAAACCGGCACCATGGAAGTGCCCGTGGGAGAAGAGGGCGAACTGATAGCCAACGGCCCCCAGGTAATGAAGGGATATCTCAACAAATCTGAAGAAACAGCCCATGCGCTGAGGGACTTTCAGGGTGAAAAGTGGTTGTATACCGGTGATGTTGCCAAAATGGATGCAGACGGCTATTTTTATATTGCTGACCGGGTCAAGGACATGCTGATCGTCGGCGGTTACAAGGTCTTTTCCCGGGAGGTGGAAGAGAAACTGTACCAGTTGCCGGATATTGAGTTCTGTGCTGTGGTGGGTGTGCCCAACGCGGATCGACCCGGCAATGACATTGTCAAACTGGTGGTTCAGCGATCGGCTCAGTCTGCGGATAAAAACTCGGAGGTGCTCAAAGAGGAGATTACGGCCTTCTGTAAGAAAAAAATGGCACCCTATAAGATTCCCAAGATTATTGAGTTCATAGATGCCATCCCATTGACAGCTGTTGGCAAGGTGGATAA
>JAOZSO010000484.1:0-2949 GCA_029939655.1 Desulfobacterales bacterium | reverse complement strand
CGATTCGCATACCCCGGTTCAGTTGCATACGCGCTACCAGATCTCCGGCAGTTCGTAATCCGCCCATTCCCGAGACAACTGCATGTGCAGCATGCATCCCCAGTGGGTCACCGACACCCACCTACAACCCGTCTAAACGACAAATTTCGACATGGGCTTTCGACGCCCGTGACAGGGCATCCAAAGGGGGCGTGAGGGTTAGAGGGACACCGCCGACACCCATGCCCAGGTTTGCATGAATCGGAATCTCCGAGGCCTCAGAGCAGGCTTTGGTAAAAACCAGTGAACGCGCCAGGTTAAACGGAAGCGAGTCGTTAGTGAGAATATTGATGGCAGGACCGAAAATCGTCACCCCTGCCTTTTGCGCCAACTTAACCTGGTCCTGGGGGAAAAGTCCGGCCAGACGCACACCGTCATATGTCAAATCCCCGTGCATGCCCAATATAAACTCACCGGACATTCCCATTTCTATGCCCATATCGGGATATTTTTCATGCAGAATTTCAACAGCCTTTAAGGTCGCATAAAATTCAGCATCTCCGGAAGCTGCGGTTGTATCGAAATTTATACCGTCCGCACCTGCTTTTTCGTAAAGTTCACTGCCAACGTAGACCATGTCCTTGATGGCGTATTCCGCCATTTCTTCATAGGCTTGCTGGGCTTCGGTAATCTTACCTTGAGGCAGCAGATCACCAGGGTTGACCACCGGTCCATCGGGCACACTGTACAGACCGAGGTTCGGCATGGCACCGTAGAAAATCGGAGCAATGGTTTGCAGTACCGCCTGTTCCATGTTTGGTTTTTCATACTGCACTACGTGTTTGCATTGCTTAAAACTGTAATCAATATGGGTCAGTTCCAGTGTATCGGCACCCAGTCCTCTCTCGAATAATAGTAACTGCTGTATTTTGCTGATGGGGATATGGGCCCGTTTGATTTTAGACGTCATGTTGTCATAACTAAGACAGACTTCCTTGCCCACTTCAACCCCTACCACACGGTCTTTGGATCGAAAAAGATCCATCAGGTATTTTATCTCATCATCGATCAAGGTCGGTACATTCGCACGTTCGGCCGCATCTTGGCTGCCGGCTTCCAAATCCCTCCGGATTTCATCCTCAGTCATTTCAACGCGTACCCCATCCCCCATTCGGGTCATTATTTTTCCCATTTGTGCCCTCCTTTTATGAACTGCCTGAGTATAACGGTAATTGCTCTAATTTGTATCACAACCAACAAAATAAATTTTTAAATTGAAACATAAATGGTTGCTTATACCACCCATAAAATGTATTGGGTCCTGAAAATCTCTTTTCTATTTTGTGCTTGATTCTATCAGAATCTTTTGAAGACATACAACATATCAGACACAACTACCAAATACTATCTTTAGTGATGGGAGGTGTCATGAAAAGACGTTTCAGAAGCGGAATCAGTTCATCATCAGGCCTGGGGCTCAATTCATTTTCACGGGACGAGCTAGATTCGATCCACTATGCAACTCTGCAGATTCTCCAGGACAGTGGCATAAAAGTGATGAGCGAGAAAGCACTCGAAGTTTTTCATGGTGGCGGCGCCAAGGTGGAGAGGCATGAGGGTTTCGGGATCGTGAGAATACCCTCTTTCCTGGTGGAAGATTCTGCATACACTGCCCCGCACACCCTGGTATACGATGCCAGGAACCCTGTCGACGATTATATCGTGGAACCCAATCGGGTTGGCTTTACCACCTTCGGCGGGTGTATCAACATCATAGACCCCCATACCCGTGAGCTCCGGCGAGCAACAAAACAAGATTGCGGCAACCTGATCAGGGTGTGCGATGCCCTGGACGAGATCAGTGTGGCCGTACGTGCGGTGAACTCGACAGATGTCATGGAACAGGCACAGTCGGTTCACAATCTGGATGCGATAATCAACAACACGGGAAAACATATCTTTATAGGCGCCGATTCGGTGAGAAACCTGCAGGTGATGGTCGATCTTGCCTCGGCAAGTGTAGGAGGCCGGGGGGTCTTTGAAAAACGACCCATATTTACAGCGAGTGTCTGCCCCATCAGCCCGCTCACCCTGGGGGAAAGCACCTGTGATGTGATTATGGAGTGCGCTGCGCAGGGCCTGGGGATCTTGATCCTCCCGATGGCGCTGTCCGGGGGTACAGCCTCTGCATCGCTGGCCGGTACACTGGTGACTCACAACGCAGAGGTTTTGAGCACCATTGTCCTGGCCCAGTTGATAAAAAAGGGCATGCCCTGCACCTATGGCAGCACCAGCACCATTCTGGATTTGAGATTCGGCACCTCTGCCATAGGATCTCCGGAGTATGGTATGATCAACGCATCGCTTGCCAAAATGGCCCAGTACTACCGGCTGCCCGGATGGGTGGGCGGCGGCGCATCGGACAGCAAGGAGCCGGATATCCAATCCGGTTACGAGTTTACCCTGAGTGCGACCTTGAGCGCACTTTCCGGCGGCAATATCATCTTCGGATCGGGCGTCCTGGAACAGGGACTGACCATGGACTATGCCAAACTAATCATGGATGCGGAAATGATGGAGATGATTCATATCGCGCTTGGGGGCGTTGCCGTCAACGATGAGACCCTCTCCATGGACGTCATACACGATGTCGGTCCCGGCGGTGCCTATATTTCCCACGAGCACAGTCTGCGCAACATGAGAAGCCAATCCCGGGCCAACCTGTTCGACCGACGCTCACGGGATGACTGGATGGATGTGACGCAAGGTAAAAGTATCCGGGAGCGCGCATATGCAAAGGCCATCGAGATCCTTGAGAATCATGAACCGTATCCCCTACCGGGCAATGCGTCCGAAACCATGAAAGAGATTGTCGACGCGTACGAGATGGAATTGACAAAAAGAAGAAAGCATCAGTAGATACCCGGGTCCAAAGGGCCCGGCACTGATTCAACCCTATAAGAGTTAACG
>JAOZSO010000066.1:0-11191 GCA_029939655.1 Desulfobacterales bacterium | reverse complement strand
AAGCCGATTATCTCTGACCTGGCCCAGAGGACCAGGTTTTCCATGCTGGAATAAACCCAGAGCTTCCATTCATAGAAACTTATAATTTAAGGGGCGTCCCCAAGATTTCGAAAAACCGGAATGCAAAAGGAGAAAATATATTATGCGAGGCGTTTTCATCATCGTTACCCTTATGGCTATGCTCATTGCCGTACTTCTGGTCGCCAAAAACTTGAAGACGGACAGTGTTGATGGTGCGGACAAAATGGAAACCATCCAAAAGGCGAAAGACACAGTCGATATTGTCGATAACTCTGTCAAGAAAATGAAAAAGGCGATGGAGTGATCCCTTTAAAAAGGGAATGTTGCGATGGTCACATGCAATCAAAAATTGAAGGAGAGGGTCAATCAAAATGAAAACAAAACCAGATACGCGTTTTGAAAATGCTCATTCACCTGAAAAAAGGGTATTCGGATTAAGCGGAAGCCCAAGAAAAGGTGGAAACTCTGACATACTACTGAAGCATGTGTTGAAAGGTGTAAGACAGAATGAAGTTCCTGTCGAGAATGTGAGGTTGTGCAACTATCAATATCAGGCATGTATTGGATGTGAAAAATGTCGAAAGCATCAGGCGTGTACGGGTCTTAACGATGGAATGCATCTACTGTATCCGAAAGTAATTGAATCTCAGGGAATTGTGCTTGTTTGTCCTACGCATAACTACAATATCACCGCATGGATGAAGGCATTTATTGACCGGCTTTACTGTTTTTACATATTTGACAATAACCGGCCAAGAGGATGGTCGAGTAGACTCATGAATCAAAATCGCAAAGCTGTTATAGTAGCCGTATGTGAACAGGTGGATAAAAAGGATATGGGATTTACCCTTGAAGCCATGCGACTCCCTATCGAGGCGCTGGGATATGACGTCATCGGTGAATTAGCCGTATTTGGCATTTTTGACAAAGGTAAGGTTCAGGATGAAGATGAAACCTTGACCAAGGCAATCAACCTTGGAAATCAGTTAGCGCTTGCACTCTAATCCATTGGATAAATATCTATTTTACTCACCGCGTTTGATGAAATATCCTGACTATGCGGGAATTTCTTCGATAACACGGATTGTTTTCCACTTGCCCTGGCGATATCGAAGGAAGGAAACGGAACACAAGGATATCACGTACAGTGTCAGGATAATCCAGCAGGCGTAAATTCCCCATCCCAGGAACCCGACACCGATGGTGATGGGTAAAATTATGACGACAAGGGTGACAATTCCGATGGTCCACATGATGAAGCGGGTATCACCGGCACCTTTTAATACACCGGTAAAGATAAAATATAAGGCATCAAAAGAGATGAAGATGGCCATAATCCGTATGAGGACGATTCCCTGATCCATCGTCTGCTGATAGGATGCACCAGTGCCCTCGGCCGTCGCAAAAAGTTTGATCACCCAATGGGGTGCCAAAAAGAACAGCAGGTCCAGCAGCAGTATATAGGACAACAGGATACAGATGGTCTGCTTGGTGTATCGAATTGCATCTTCGACATCATTGCGCCCCAGGGCCTGGCCTACGAGGGTGGACAACCCAATCGAGAAACCGAATGCCGGCATGAAGGCAATGGACTCTATGGAAAAGGCAATGTTGCTGGCTGCAAGCTCCACTTTACCGAGCCTGCCGACCATGAATATGAAAAAGGTAAAGGCAAACACATCCATGGCAAACTGCAAGGCGGCAGGAACACCGGTTCTGATGATACGCAAGGACAGCTCCGCATCAAAGGCCCGATTGGATAAAACGCCGTAAAGGCGATTGTTTTTACGGTTGAAAATAAGCACACAATAGAGCACTGCGATGAGTGTCCAGGAGCATACCGTGGCGATACCTGCACCACGGATACCCATCTCGGGAAATATCCATATCCCGTTGATCAATGCATAATCCAGGGGAATATTGAAGGCCATTCCGATAATGCTGATCACCATCACAGGACTTGTCTTACCCCTGCCTGAAAAAAAGCAGGCCAGACCGGTGCCCAGCACATTCATACCGGCTCCCATACAGAGTATCCTGAAATAGACGCTCTCTAAGCGCTGAATTTCCGGTGGATGGCCACCTAACCGAAAGATCGGGTCTGCCATAAATGACAACGCAATCAGGATAACGGCGGCCAGCATGGAAAAATAAATTCCCTGCCATACGCATGAGCCGATACGTGATAAAGAACCAGCACCCGTGTATTGGGCAATAAATACATTGAGATAACTGGTGACGCCCGCAAAAAAAGTTGAAAACAAAAATGCCGTAATCCCACCCGGCAGTGCTGCCGCTATGGCTTCGATGGAATAATTGGCCAAAAACACCCGGTCCGTAAATTCCATGACAGTGGTTGCCGCCATGGAAAGAACAAGGGGCAGACTGACGGAAAATACCGTCCTGTAGCTGTTGGTTTTACTATGCATGAATTTCAAAGATAGGCTTATAACCGTTCAATTTGGGTATTAGAAACCGCTGAAGATAACCGCTCCTTTAAAAAGTTGAATCGTTGGGTAACGTAATATGCCCGAAATTCAGCCTCTATAATCGAACCCAGCGTGACTTTAAAATCCCGGTCTTTGAATCCGTCAATTATTTTTAAAATCCTCTTGGATGCTTCGACGATATCGGTCGGCAACGCGGTTCCTTTCCGCAGCAAAAACTCGATATCAAAGCAATCCCTGATTTCACCCCGGTCCAGTAATGCTTTAATTTTGTTTTTCATTGTCTGATTCAGGGTATGCGCCCTTAAAACAACCTGTTTCGTAGCAAACTTGGAATAAGAAATCATTTCCTGGAAGTCGCAATCTTCGGCTGTTCTTCTGATTTCAATTTTCAAACGTTTGGGATATTCTCTGGAACGTAACTCGAATAAAAGCGTGTAGTGCTTTATCTGGGCGTCTGTAATTTCATAATATTTTTCAAACTGTCTTCGAAGCTTGCTAAAATAGTCCTCTTGAGATATTTTTTTCAGGAACCAAAAATCAAGATCAACAGAATACCGATTCAGATCATGGCAAAGCCTCAGCATGGTTCCACCGCCGAAAACGAGCGGATCGAGCATTTTCGCACTCTTCATCCTTTCCAGAACTTCTATTTCAAATATCTCGTGCTGTCTGAATATATCCATGCTTTTCTAACATCGTTTGTGTTTTCAACGGAAATTTACTGCTGAGGTTCCTGATGGCTTCTCTGTCAAGCTTGTTGGCATCCAATGCGGACAAGTCCAATGTGTAGCGGCCGTATGACATTAAATAAAATGCATCCAGCAAGGCTTTCTCAGGCGTTGCAATAAAAACCCCTTTTTCCTTCCTGAACCCGAAGAACAATGCATCATTAATTTTAGAATAACGGAAAGTACTTCCGCCTACCTGAATTTCCTTGGTCCTTTTCACAGCAATTGATTCGAAAAAATCCCTCTGTATCTGAGTTGTTACCTCGTAATAGTCTAACGCGGTCATAAGGGAAATATAGGAAGGTGACTGCCCAAGATTTGCCAGTCGGAACTTGTCCTCCTGACTTGCGTTGTCCCACACCTGGCGCAGAACATACAGGTTTTTCTTAAAGCGTAGCAGCAGGCCTTTCCGGGCATACCGGCTTGCGGTCACCTTTGCCGAAGCCAGACTGATGTTCCTAACCCTGGCAATGTCTTCGTAACCAAAATAGAGCCTGCGAATTTTATTTAACTCGAGTGCCTTCATAAGATACACATAGTTAACAAATTTGTTTATTATGTGTATTTTACACGGAGCGCATTGTCAACCTAAAACGTGCTTCATGGTGTTTGGACCGATGGGTTTTATCGACTGAAGGGGCGTTTGGATGTATACGCAACCGCATGGCGGATACCCCGCAAAGCTCTCTCGACGTTGGCAAATACGGGAATACCGCGGGACTGATATTTTTTGCGCATGATACGGGATGTTTTTTCCACATCCACATTCGCAACGGTCATGGCACGGTTTTCAAAAACGGCAATAATTTCCTTGTTGGATTTCTTTTTCAGCCGTTCGAGTACCGGCAGGATTTCCTCCAGATATGCCCCGGGCGGTCCAGCCGGCATACCGGTCATTTCCATAAACGTTCGCACTTCCACTTCAAGGGGTCTTAAGAGGAATACCATGATGAGGATATCGATGGGTTCTGAATCCAGGATAACTTCCAGGGATCTCTTGATGACGTCCGCAGGCACCACGGGCGATCCTGTGTCGAGGGGGTTTTGCATGCTGTTACCCGGTGTGGGATAAAATTGTCGAAGCTGCTTTTGTGTTTCGGCACTGAAGTGCTCCATCGTCAAGTCAGATCGATGGGATAGATCGCAGCTGAATACGCCGATGGCGCCGCCGCCGCCCACCAGGGCTATTCGGGGTCCCGGCTTTTTAAGATATTTCAGCACCACGAGTGCATCCATGAGCTCATCCAGACCCTGGACAGGGATGGCATTGCCTTGCCTGAGAACGCCCTCCCATATGTTGGCATCACCTGCCAGAGAAGCGGTGTGGCTTTGGGTAGCGCGGTTTCCCGGTGGCGTTAGGCCGCCTTTCCAGATCACTATGGGTTTTTGCTGCGTTACCCGGTGGACCGTCTCGATGAATTTTTGTCCATCCGTAATACCTTCCAGGTAAGCGGCTATCACATCTGTTTCAGGATCCATGGATAGATAGTCGAGAAGTGCGGTGGCGTCCAGGTCACACCCATTACCAAAAGATACCACTTTGCTTAGATGGACACCGGCAAAACTGGCTTCATACCCAAAATCAGTGGCAACACCGCCGCTCTGTGAGATCATGGCCACCGAGCCGGGCTTTTTGGAGAAATCGGCCCCCGGCAACAGGGTGATGCCGCCCCGGGGTGAATGAATACCAAAGCAGTTGGGTCCCACTATCCGGATTCCCTCACGGGCGATGGCTGCCACCTCTTCCTGCAGGGCAATATCTGCAGGTGAACCGGTCTCGGCAAACCCGGACGAATGAATTTGAGCACCTGTCACACCGTGGCGCAAACAGGATCTCAGAATATCGGGAACAAATTTAGCGGGGACCGATATGGAAGCCAGGTCAACAGGACCATCCACCTCCTCAAGGTGTTTGTAAATGGTGTGGCCATTCAGTTCGCCGCCTTTGGATGAGATGGGGTAAAGCTTTCCCGGATATCCATATCGGATCAGGCTCAAGGCGATGAGATTGCCGAATGCTCCCGGTCTGCTAATCCCGCCAAAAACGGCAATTCCCCTGGGGGCAAACATTCTATCCAACGGATTGTTTCTCTTTTCGGTCATTCGTTTTACACTGCCTTTTCATTTTGCGACCTATCTGCAAGGCCGAAAAAATATTAGCGAGATCCTGAGCAAATTGCAATTCCTTACTTGAAATAATTCTACTGAATAATTATGCTATGCTCATCTCCAAAAGAGTTGATCCAAATAAAGGGTCACCCAACTAATTGGGAGAAAACGTATGACATCGGAACAGAAAGCATGACAACGACCCATCGAATCGGTCCGCTTTTTACAGACCTGTATGAATTAACCATGGCGGCCGCCTATTATCAAAAGAGCATGGAGGGGAATGCAACCTTTTCCCTGTTTGTGCGGGAGTCTGTGGCCCGGAATTTTTTTGTAGCGGCAGGGCTTGAAACGGTTTTGGATGAGCTGACATGTTTCGGATTTTCTGACGGGGAGATTGCCTACTTAAAGGATACGGGTCTTTTTTCGGATAAGTTTCTGTCCTTTCTGAAAACATTACGATTCAGCGGAAACATTTTCGCCATGCCTGAGGGATCGATCTTTTTTCCGGACGAGCCCGTGCTTGAAGTGACAGCCCCCATAATCGAGGCACAGATCGTTGAAACTTTTCTGCTCAACACCATCGGCTCCCAGAGCCTGTTTGCATCCAAAGGGGCGCGGTGCGTACATGCGGCCGGCGGACGGTCTCTGGTCGATTTCTCATTGAGAAGAACACAGGGCCAGGATGCCGGTCTGAATGTCGCCAGAAGTGCCTATATCTCAGGGTTTGCCGGGACCAGCAATCTATTGGCCGGGCAACGATACGGTATCCCTGTTTCCGGTACCATGGCGCATTCCTATATATCGGCATTTGAACGTGAAATCGATGCCTTTCGCGCCTATGCAGCCATATTTCCGGAACATTCTGTTTTCCTCATCGATACGTATGATACCATCGAAGGCGCCTATAAAGCGGTGCGTGTGGGTCTGGAAATGAGAAAACAAGGACGCTCGCTCAAGGGTGTTCGTCTTGATAGTGGCGACATGATCGACCTGAGCCAAAGGGTAAGGGAAATTTTCGACAAGGCTGGACTTTCCGATGTCAAAATCTATGCCAGCAGCGGGTTTGACGAGTTTATGATTCACGAACTGCTGGCGAATGGCGCCCGTATCGATGCCTTCGGAGTTGGTACAAAAATGGGTGCTTCCGCAGATGCGCCCTATTTGGATGTTGTTTACAAGCTGGTCAAAATGAATGACAGGCTTGTGAGGAAACTGAGTCCGGGTAAAAAAACGCTGGCCGGCGAAAAACAGGTGTTTCGAAAATATGATGCCCGGGGACATTTTACCGAAGATATCATCGGCTTGAGAAATGAAACCATTGACGGTGCAACGCCGCTGTTGTCGGCTGTGATGAACCAGGGAGAACAGGTGGATACCAGCCCGGCCCTTACGGATATTCAGTCTTGTTTCAAATCGAATTTCAGCGCATTGCCGGACAAATTCAAATCAATCCACAAAAAATATCGATATCCTGTGAAACTGAGCGACCAGCTTGTTCTGGCACAGAAGGATATCTAATCCGGGTTAACCCGGAAATTTCACGAACCTGAAATGTTCGGGTTCGGATAAGGAGCGCTATGACGGTTAATGAATTGCCCATCCCATCTTTTTTTAATGCCGATCGTGTTGGGGAAGTTTGGAGGGTTCCTTATCAGGAAAGAGCTGATGATGCGGTAAAATGGCAAAAGCAGAATGGCATCAGAACAAGTGCCCAGGATTCATTCAGGGTATGCCTGATGCTCATTGATGTCCAAAACACGTTTTGCATTTCTGGTTTTGAACTCTATGTGGGCGGAGCGACCGGAAACGGTGCTGTAGATGATAACCGGCGACTGGGAGCCTTTATCTACCGAAACATGCCTGCTATCACACAAATCTGCCCCACCATGGATACCCATCAGGTAATGCAGATCTTCCACAGTATTTTTCTCGTCAATGAGACCGGAGATCATCCGAATCCCTATACCCTCGTATCGCTGGATGATATCGAGAAAGGCGTCTGGCGTTTTAACAGAAAGCTTGCTGAAAGCCTCGAGATCGATGAGCGTTTCGGACAGGCTCACCTGGAGCATTATGCACGACAGTTGAAGAATGGGGGAAAATACGACCTCACCATCTGGCCTTACCATGCCATGCTTGGCGGTATCGGGCACGCACTGGTGTCTGCCGTGGAAGAAGCGATCTTTTTCCATGCCATGTGCCGGTTCAGCCAACCCGATTTTCAGCTTAAAGGCGGCCATCCGTTGACGGAAAATTACTCTGTGTTGCGCCCTGAAATAATCGACGGCCTTGACAACAGGAAACTTGCCGGGGTAAATCAGCCGCTCATGGACAAGCTTCTGGCATTTGACGCTGTGATTATTGCCGGCCAGGCAAAGAGTCATTGTGTGGTCTCGACCGTAGCGGACCTGTTAGCTGAAATCGAAAACAAGGACCCGGCTCTGGCATCCAAGGTATACCTGCTGGAAGATTGTACGTCCCCGGTGGTAATCCCGGACGTAATCGACTATACCGAACCGGCCAATAAGGCATTTGAGCGATTCGAAAAAGCGGGGATGCATATCGTAAAGTCTACAGACTCCATGGTAGACTGGCCAGGTTTTCCGTCCTGATCGGCCCGCCGCTGTGTTATTCAACCTTCGCAGTAGCATACTACGGCTTCAGGTTGAAATGCCTTGCGGCAGAACCGATCAGGACGGAAAATCCCTCTGCCGAGAGTTTTATTTAGGGCATATTTATTGGCAACTCGTATAGAAAGGGGAGCTTCTGAAGCCACGTCTGGGTTAGATGCCCAGGTAGGCTTTTTTCACATCTTCATTGGCGAGCAGGTTCTGGCTGGTGTCGGACAGGGTGATGCGTCCGTTTTCCATGACATATCCTCTGTGGGCGACCTGCAGTGCAAGGTTGGCGTTCTGTTCCACAAGAAAGATCGTGGTTTTGTTTTCCTGGTTGATCTTGCGAATAATTTTGAAAATCTGTTTTACGATCAACGGAGCCAGACCCAGAGAGGGTTCATCCAGAAGAAGGAGTCTGGGTCTTGCCATCAGGGCTCTTGCAACCGCCAGCATCTGCTGTTCACCACCACTGAGGGTGCCGCCTGACTGGTGGCGTCGTTCAGCCAGGATGGGAAAGAGATCAAAAATATATTCCACGTCTTTATGGATCTCAGCGGTATCGTTTCGTAAAAAGGCGCCCATGTCGAGATTTTCCATTACGGTAAGATAGGGGAAAATCCGACGCCCTTCGGGTACCTGGCTGATGCCAAGCGCTACGATCTGGTTGGGAGAAAGTTCCTGGAGCGGTTTTCCCAAAAAGAGGATTTCGCCGGATTTGGGAGGCACGATGCCGGATATGGACATGAGGGTCGTGGTTTTTCCAGCGCCATTTGCGCCGATCAGGGTAATAATTTCACCTTCTAAGATTTCCAGGCTGATCCCCTTGATGGCCTGAATGTTACCATAGTAGGTTTGAATGTTCTTAACCTCAAGCATCCAATTCTTCTCCCAGATAAGCTTTTATAACAGCTGGATCGGACTTGATTTCCAGGGGTGAACCTTCGGCAATTTTTTTGCCGTAATCCACTACATAAATACGATCGGACAGACTCATCACCAGCTTCATATCGTGCTCGATGAGCAGGATGGAAATCTTTTCCTGATTACGTACGCGAACAATCAGATCATCGAGTTCTTTGGTTTCCCTGGCATTCATCCCTGCGGCGGGTTCATCAAGAAGCAGGATAGATGGTTCCGTTGCCATGGCACGTGCGATTTCCAGGCGTCGCTGTGCGCCGTAGGGAAGATTTTTGGCGTATTCGTTGACAAATTGTTCCAGGCCGATTTTTTCAAGCACCCTGTAGCTGTCCTCAATAACCTTTTTTTCTTCTCTCACGGTCGCGGGATTTCTGAAGATGGCGCCCGGTATGCCGGCAGACATACGACAATGACGGCCGATCATGACGTTTTCTAACACCGTCATGTTTTGAAAAAGACGGATGTTCTGAAACGTACGGGCCATACCGTTTTTGGTAACATGGTTGGGTTTCAGGCCATTGAGACGCTTTCTTTTTCCCCCGGCCGGGATGATGGCAACATCCCCTTTTGTGGGTGGATAGATGCCGGTAATACAGTTAAAAAACGTTGTCTTTCCGGCACCATTCGGACCAATAAGCGCGACAATTTCACCTTGCCCGACAGTCAGGCTAATGTCGTCGAGGGCTTTGAGGCCGCCGAAATTCTTGGTCAGGTTTGTTACTTCGAGAATCGGTTTCATATATTTAAGTCGTTGGTTGGTTGTTCTTTAAACCTTTGAACTTATATGTTTTTCGAACATCCGTAATGATGCCCTCGGGTCGAAAGACCATCATGATGACCAGCGTGGCCCCAAAAATGAGCATCCGGTATTCGGAAAATGCCCGTAGATATTCCGGAAGAAGAATCAGAACAAGGGCACCCAAGATAACACCCAATATAGACCCCATACCACCCAGGACCACGACGCATAAAATGATGATGGATTCCCAGATAGTAAAACTGGCAGGATTGATGAACGTGGTTTTTGCCGCAAATACCACGCCGCCTATTCCGGCCCAGGTTGCACCCAGGGCAAAGGCACTCAGTTTTGTCCTGGTCTTGTCAATACCCATGGCCTGACAAGCCACCTCATCCTCCCTGAGGGCAATCCAGGCCCTGCCCAGTCGAGAATCCTGCAGGCGTTTGACCACAAAGACGGTAAAAATAACCAGGCCGATCATCACAAAGTAGACATAGGTGATGGATTGAGACAGGGACAGGTCCATACCGAAAAAACCCGGCCGGGGAATATTGGCAATGCCACTGGGTCCAAAAGAGAAAGCATTCCAGTTTTCCAGAACGAGGCGGATAATCTCACCAAATCCCAGGGTAACGATGGCCAGATAGTCTCCTCGAAGACGGAGGACCGGGAAGCCCAGCACAACACCGAAAAGAAAGGCGAACATGGCTCCCAGGGGTAGCGCCATCCAGAACCCGAGTCCGAAATGATGATTGAGCAGTGCGTAACTGTAGGCACCCACAGCATAAAACGCAACATATCCCAGATCGAGTAGTCCGGCGAGGCCGACAACGATGTTCAACCCCAGTCCCACGACCACATAAATCAGCGCCGTCGTCATGATATTGGTTTGATACATGGAGAAGATAAAAGGAAAGGCTATGATAAAAACAGCAAGCGTTATAGCGGCGGGAACGCTGAGTCGCCTGTCTTTGATGAGTCTCTGCGCCAACGGCAGGGTTTCGGATTCCCCGGTTTCGACCCTCTTCTGACCGGCTTCTTTTCTGCTATGAAGGTAGCGCCAGAGAAACGACAGAAAAAATGTGCCGACACCCACCATGAACATTCTTTTCCAACGCCATTCAATGATATTGTCGATCGTGTTCACACGAATAACCATGATGGGAAAGGTCAGTAACATCATCCACAACGACACCAGGAACGATTTTTTTATTTCATTGAAACGAAACATAATTCAATAATAATGGTTTTAGGTTTTAAGTTTTAGGTTTTAGGCTGGGTTTTTAGTATGTATGGTTAACAGGTCAGCCATACTTAACACTTAACACCTAAAACCTAAAACATGATGAATTGAAGACTCCTCACAGCAAACTGTGAGGAGTCTTCAATTCATCAGACTTTATCCGTATCTGATCTACCCAAAATTCCCGAAGGCCTGAATATCAGGGTAAACACCAGGAAGAGGAAAGCAAAGACATCCTCATAGTCACTGGAGATATAGCCTGTGAAAAAACTTTCCGACATTCCCAGCACCAGGCTTCCCAGCACGGCGCCCGGCATGCTGCCGATACCACCCAGAACAGCTGCCACAAAGGCCTTGATGCCGGC
>JAOZSO010000483.1:0-2967 GCA_029939655.1 Desulfobacterales bacterium | reverse complement strand
AACCAACAAAAGATTAGCCTGCTCCCCTTGACGAAAAATAGATATTTCCGTATTAACATCACATTCCGCTATCAAGAACATGCTCTGTTCGATTACCTGCAGACCCAAGATAAGCATTTCGTTATTCAAATCAGGGCCAGTACAAATAAAACCGTTGTCAAAACAAACGACGTTGACTCCGACAGTATCGTTTTTTTCGATGACAACGTAGGTGATTCTACCTTCTTTTCTGAGTATAAAACTGAAACACCTAAAATCAACAATTAGTCATCTTCTGTACAGACATAAAACTAGCATCGGCGATTCAGGACCTAATACAACCTGCAATGTAATACTTTTGTAAAACAGATAGATAAGCCTGTCCTTTACGATAATTTCCCGATAGCGTATCTCCATGTCCAATGAATATACCCCAGTGTTGCATTACATCCAAGGAGATAAAAAATTGAAGACATCATATGCCATCCATCCCAAAGGCACCCAGGCCAAAGTCCTGCTGTCCAGTGTATTCGGGCCCTTTGCCCAAGACGACCCGTATGGCAGTCGGGCCATCAATCCCATGGAACTCTACCAGAATCAGGTGACGAGAGTTCAAGGGCCCTTTTCCCTGCGCATGTTTCATCGCTCCTTTGGTCTACTGCTGCTCCAGTCCAACATCGAAGGGCCATGTACCCTGCTTGATTTTCCCTCCATGGGCATATTTATCCAGGAACTCAAACAGAGTGCCTATGATATCATCGGCATCAGCGCCATTATTCCCAATGTGGAAAAGGTCAAAAAAATGTGCCAACTGATCCGGCAATACCAGCCCGATGCCATCATTGTGGTGGGGGGGCACATCTCCAACAAGGGAGGCATTGATGAGGCCATTGATGCCGACCATATAGTCAGGGGGGACGGGGTAAAATGGTTCCGGCGGTTTCTCGCTCAGGACGTGACTGCACCGGTAAAACACCCCATGGCCTATTCGGCTTTCGGGGCCCGAACAATGGGAATAACGCTGCCGGACAAACCCGGAGATACCGCCGCCATTCTCATCCCCTCAGTGGGGTGCCCGGTGGGATGTAATTTTTGTTCCACCTCGGCCCTGTTCGGGGGCAAAGGAAAATTCGTCAGTTTTTTCGAAACCGGGGACGAGTTGTTTGACGTCATGTGTCAGCTTGAAAAAACGCTTAAAGTGCAATCATTTTTTGTGCTGGATGAAAATTTCCTGATTCACCGTAAACGCGCCCTCAGGCTCATGGAACTGATGCAGGCCAATAACAAAAGCTGGCTGTTGAATGTATTCAGTTCCGCCCGGGTCCTGCGCTCTTACACCATGGAACAGATCGTGGGCTTGGGCATCGGATGGGTCTGGATGGGCATTGAGGGGGAGAGCAGCCAGTACCGCAAGCTCCAGGATATCGACACCCGGGATCTGATCAAGGATATGCAGTCCCACGGCATTCGCGTACTGGGTTCTTCCATCATCGGCATGGAAGACCATACACCTGAAAATATCGACGCGGTCATCGCCCATGCCGTCAGTCACAACTCGGATTTTCACCAATTTATGCTGTATACACCAAACCCGGGAACCCCGCTGTATGAACACCATAAAAAAGAGGGAACCCTGCTGGATGAATCCGATTTCCCACCGGCGGATACCCATGGCCAATACCGCTTCAATTACCGGCACCGGCATATTAAAAATGGCCTTGAACAAGAATTTCTGTTGAAGGCGTTCACCCAGGATTTTACAATCAACGGACCGAGTCTGGCCCGGTTGACCCGGACCCTTCTCACTGGATGGCAGCGGTATAAGAATTGTCCGAACCGGCGCATTCAAAGGCGCTTTGCCTGGGAAGTAAAGTCGTTGAAAACCACTTATGCCGGTGCCGTCTGGGCCATGAGACGATACTACCAACACGAAAAACCCATGTTCAAGAAAATGAACTGCTTATTTAAGGATCTTTGCAGAGAATTTGGTGCCCGGACCCTGATTGTGGGACCCGTCATCGGTATTTATATCTATCGAAACCTGATAAAAGAGGAACGTCGCCTGGCCGCTGGCTGGCAATATGAGCCCACCTCTTTTTACAATAAAAATGCGGCGGCGATAGCCCTTGAATCCAGGACGTCCAAAATCTTTACCCCAAAACAGAGGAACAATATCCGGTCCCTGATGTCTCCGCTTCCTGTACTGAAAAGATGATGAAACGTAGAATAGTAAATTTTAGTTGGGAAGACGAAGACGCCCAAAGTGTTTTTGCTGAGTGGGTTCCCTTCCCAGATGCTAAATCAAGTGCCAAGGATGTTGATACGATAATGCCCTAAAGATGAAATTATAGAATACAGGGAACATCAACGTGCTATGAGATATGAAGAGGTTATCAATTATTTGATATCTTATGATGCTATTCGGAATAGATCTGTTTTGGAATGTGTATATTTATCTTGTCTTCTTTCGCTATAACCTCTTCGATCAAAGGCATTTCTTCTTTCAGCGCCATTATGCCCATTACTATTATTACCAAATCGTCTATCTCCAAGCATTCTTCGGTTTAATTCAAGACGTCGATCTTGACCCATTTATTACCTCCAATAAGTAGTTTCGCCGCAAATTATATAAACCAATTATGGTATGCAAGAAGAAAGTTCATTACGGATTAAATATAGGCAATCATATATACGGGATAGGCAACCGGAGCCGAATCGGAAAGGGCAAATTCCATAACAGGATTTGTCCTTTTTGCATTTTTGTAAGAAATACGGTATCTGTATAGGTGATCGTTTAGCTTTCAGTTGTGATATCATTTATGGAGTACAGGTTTTTATATATTGTAAAACCGGGAATGTTCTCCATTTATGTAGCCGGTATGTCTAAAAGTGGGATACTGGCAAGTTATCAAAGGATGAGGAATACGTGTAGCACCTTATGAAACGGGAGTAATTTGACTTAAAATTGCATTTCGTTATATAGTGAAT
>JAOZSO010000482.1:0-2983 GCA_029939655.1 Desulfobacterales bacterium | reverse complement strand
TATCCATAATCTTTCACCTAAAACAGTTGAACGCCATAGAGAGAGTATAAGAAACAAGATAGGCATAAAAAATAAAAAGATAAATCTGCAATCCTACCTGTCCTCACTTTTATAATACCCAATTTAAATGTGTATTCTATGTGGAATAAAAAGGGATTGCCAATTATTATTGCTTAAAATAGAATATTCATGACAGCTAATTGGATTTGCTCCTTCCAATTAACTGTCCAAAGCCCCTGAGGCTTCGCACTTTTAGGGACGTTCATTTGTCAAATGTCAAAGCTTTACGCCTCCTTAACTTCAGGGGTTTTTTTAGTTTATACAAATGTGCCCACTATACCAGATGTTGTTGTGTCCATATCTATAGAAGAAGCTGTTCTATCTCCAACGATTATGTAGATATCAGGCACCTGAAATATCACCGGTGAGCGTCTATTATCACCACCGACCATATCTTGAGTTGATGGAGATCTCAGTGGTACCTTGGGCATGACCAGATGGTATCGGTAATATTTTCATAATTTTCAATTAGCAAGATGATCTCATTGTATCCTTAATTTCCAGTATGCCCACGAACTACAACATGTAGGGTCGCCACAATTTCTATAAATAAACAATACCATTTGTACGAAGCTCTCATTAAATCGCGATTAATATTTTGGAGAAACAGATTTTTCATTAAATTTCCTAACATTAACAAGCCAAATGAACAGCAAAACAAAGGTTAAATTTAAAGAAACAATAATAGGCGATCTCTCCGGAGCCCTATCAGCGGCAATAATTACTATGCCGATGGCGATTGGTTACGGTATTATTGCCTTTGCTCCCCTGGGAGTAGAATTTATACCCCAAGCTGCCATGGTAGGCATATTTTCAGCTGTATTTGCTGGATTCTTCGCATCATTCATGGGCGGAAGCCCTATTCAAATTACTGGCCCCAAGGCACCTTTGACGCTTATCTACGGATCACTTATTTCAAGCCTGGTTTCGATGCAGGCCATCTCACATCATACAACATCAACTGTCTATATCGTAATTGGATTAGCGTCACTTTGTCTGTTGATAGCAGGCATTTCACAAATTGTTTTCGGTGCTTTAGGAATCGGTAACTTAATAAAATATATCCCCCAACCTGTCATTGCAGGATTTATGACCGGCATCGCATTTTTACTGATTACAAAACAAATGAGCATTATATTAGGATTAAGCAGCGGTCAGTCGATATGGAAAGTATTAAAACAACCCGTTTTAATAAATCCTTTGACAGCTATTGTTGGACTAACAACCATAATTATCATTTTTATATCAAAACGGTATTTTAAGAAAATACCTGCCTCCTTATTAGCCATTGTAGCAGGTACCAGTTTATTTTATGCCATAACGTCTACAACTGATTACAGCATAAATGGTGCCATAATTGGAGATATACAGGCCCGATTGCCTGACCCCTTAACTTTTTATCACTTATTGCGTGAGCTTCATCACATCGACCTTACAATCGTATTACCCAAGATTATTCTGACCGGCTTACTCTTAGGTTTGTTCGCCTCTATGGAATCACTCATGAGTTCTGTTGTTGAAGATAATCTTACCGGCGCTCGGCATAACAGCAAAAAAGAATTAATTGGTCAGGGCTTAGGGAATATTGTTTCTGCAGTTATTGGGTCGATTCCGGCAGCAGGGTCAATTCCTCGTTCAATAGCTAATTACAATGCGGGCGGGAAAACACGCTTGTCAGGCATGATGTGTGGGGTCATTATTTTCGTAATCATAATGACCCTAAGCACTTTAGTCGGCAAAATCCCTATATCGGTTATAGCTGGAATAATTTTTGTGGTCGGTTTGACATTAATAGACAAGGGAACCGTCAATATTTTACGACGAATTGTCATTTCAAGGAAATTTGAAAAAGAACTTGTAACAAATTTTACGATTACCTTGGTTGTTGCCGTAATTACGATTAGTGTCGATTTAATAACTGCCATATTCATTGGTATTCTTATAGCGTCCACACTTTTTATATTCAGTATGGCTCAATCTATAATCAAACGTAGGTATTATGGCGATGAATATCATTCGCGGAAAAGACGAACTATAAAAAATATAAACTGGTTGGAAAAAAAGGGTCGAGAAATTGTTGTATTAGAGTTGCAGGGGCCACTTTTTTTCGGCTCTGCTGAGAATTTAGTGAAAGAAACGGAAAAATTACTGAATGAATCAACATATTGTATTTTCAATTTTAAACGTGTTAGCGAAATCGACAGCACCGGTGCAAATATCCTCATTCAACTAAAAAAACGAATCCAAGATAATGGGAACTTTCTTTTATTCAGCCAGCTATCTAAAAAGGACAGATTAATAAGTTATCTTGAAGTTATGGATCTGACAAAGGACCTGATCGATAAACATACATACTCTGATACGGATATGGCTTTGGAATGGGCAGAGGACCATCTTTTAGATCGGAATGGGCTGCGAATAAACACATCAAAAAGCACCAAACTTTCTGAAATGGAGCTATTCAAGGATTTTTCCGAAAAAGAAATATCGTTAATTCAACCCAAAATGGTAAATTTATCCTTTAACAAAGATGAAATCGTATTCAAAGAAGGCGATAGAACAAGAGATCTGTACCTATTAACCAAAGGAAAGATGAGTGTAAAAATTTATCTTCCTGAAAGTGATAGCCAAAAACGTTTGTTCACCTATTCTCCCGGCACAGTATTTGGTGAAATGGCATTTCTTGATGGTGATTCCAGATCGGCAAGTGTGTGGGCTTCAGAAAAGTCGGAAGCCATGTGTCTGTCTATCGAAAATTTCCGTCGCCTAAGTCAAGAAGAACCTGAATTATCTACAAAGCTTATTCAAAACCTTGCGATAGAGATTAGCGGTCGCCTTAGAAGAACCTCTAATCAAGTACGGCTATTGGAAGATAGTTGACAGTTTATTCAATATATTGTGGACCAAGGAACAGATATGAAAC
>JAOZSO010000065.1:0-11307 GCA_029939655.1 Desulfobacterales bacterium | reverse complement strand
TTTTTATAATTTTATGGCATCCCAAGCCAATGTAAAAGCTGTTTCAATATTTTCCTCGTTTAATTCAAAGTTTTCGCACAAACGTGGATTAGCCAGAATCGTAATCGGATACCACATAAAGGCCGAGAGAATATCGAAGTTCACCTTCTTGATGATCTTCTGCTCAACCCCTCTCTGAAGCACATTGATCAACGGATCAAAATACTGTTCCACTACCTTTTTTTCGACTAAAGTACCGTAGGGTGAGCTGGAAAATTGTTCGACAAATTGATGATATTTCAAGTTGTTAGAAATATAATCGAACATAATAAACCAAACATTTCTCAGTATGTCTCTAATCGGTAGCGTGGGGTCAAAATTTTCAAGTATTGCCTTGCTCATTTTAAGCTTTATGTCGATATAGGTTGAAACGATAAGATCCTCTTTGTTTTCGAAATACACATATATCGTGGCCGGAGAAACCTTGGCCTCTTTGGCAATCCTGGATACGGAACTGGAGACAAAGCCGATTTCATTGACCAGTTTAACGGTGGCCTCAAATAGAGCTTCTTTTTTTTCATCATCTTTCATTCTCATGAGTCTAAAATAAACGATCATTCATTTTTGTCAAGCAATTTTTTAATCCGGAATTTTCCTGTTACTCCGGCAGATAAATACCCGCAGGTTGTTTTTCCCGTGTGCCTGCCCCTTCGCAGGAAGGGGGCGGGGCACGAAGTGAAGCTTTAGCGCTATCCAGAAGAACACTGGATGCCGGATCAAGTCCGGCATGACGGGGTTGGTTATTTAGTCGCCGGATTAATAAATAAAAGAAACCGGCTATATCCCTGTAACCATCGTATTTATGCTGAGGGTTCGAAGTAAAAAACTACGACTTCACCTTCCGGCTTTTGTATCGTTAGGGTAGAGGCTCATTCTTGGACGAACCAACCCGTATTGTTGGACATGGTTATTGACACAATATGTCGCTTCTGCCATGCTCAAATCTGAAAAAAAAAAGTAAATTTCTATCTATCCATTTCCGTATTTATGTAATGATGAATTACCATAAAGTCGAGTCATCGTGGGCAGCGCATCGAAATATTATGGTTTGCGCGGGCCGAAACAATTGCGAACACTAACTTTGGAAAGGAGAGAATCATGAAACGGTTAATTATGTGTATCTTTGCAATTTTCATCCTCACCACCGCGGGCAGCGCGTTCGCAAAAGGACGATTGGTAGTCTATTGTTCCAACGAGCCTTTTGCCTGCCAGGCTGTGGCCGACGAATTTGCCAAGAAATATGATGTCAAGGTGCAAATGACGCGTGCCGGCTCCGGCTCCACCTATGCGAAGATCCTGGCTGAAAAAGACAACCCCAAAGGCGACGTCTGGTATGCCGGGACGCTTGATCCACATTCTCAAGCCGGCGTGAACGGATTGCTGGAGCCCTACGCGTCTCCCATGCTGAAGGAGATTGGTGAGGAATTCAGGAACCCGGCCACCAGCAAGATGCATCACAGCACCGGTGTGTACGCCGGCGTGCTCGGTTACTCGGTGAACACCGACGTTCTCAAGGAAAAAAATCTCCCCATGCCCCGTTCCTGGGAAGATCTGACCAAGCCTATGTACAAGGGAATGGTCCAGGTGGCCAGCCCGCAGAGCTCCGGCACGGCCTACACGGTCCTTGCCACCATGGTTCAGCTTAAGGGTGAGGAAGAGGCCTACATATATCTGGCAAAACTGCACCAGAACGTTAATCAATACACCAAATCAGGCTCGGCCCCCGGCAAGGCCGCCGCCCGTGGCGAGACCATGATCGGCATTGGTTTTCTGCACGATCACGCGCTTCAGAAAGCCAATGGCTTCCCCCTGGAGCTTATTGTACCCTCCGAAGGTACCGGTTATGAAATTGGTGGTCTGAGTATTATAAAGGGCGCCAGAAACATGGAAAACGCCAAAAAATTCGTCGACTTCATGCTGAGCGCGGAGGGTCAGGAAGTGCCCCAGCGTGTGAAGATGTTCCAGGTTCCCACCAATGTAAACGCCCATGTTCCCAAAGAGGCCATACGGCTTGACCAGGTCAAACTCATCGATTATGACTTCGTAATGTACGGTTCCGAAGAGATGCGCGCGCATTTGATCGACCGCTGGGCAAAAGAGATCAAACCGGTTAAACGATAGTCTATACCGAGTGAGTTTTTCCTTACGATGAACACAAAAAAAAACAATGCTCCAGGGGAGATCGGCCCACGGGTCGTTTTCTCCTGGATACTCATCGCCACCATCGCCTACTGTTTCCTTCCGTGGACAGCACTTGAATACGGCCTCACTGATTTTACAATGGATGAACTGCAGGATGCCATGGGGTGGAAATACAATAAGGCCACCCTGGCGGTTCCATTATTGCTCATACTCCTGGTGCCTTTTGCCTGGATCAAACTTCCCGGTAAAGAATCCGGGTGGCTCTTCACCGTCGTCTCAGGGGCGGCAATCGGCATGTTGCTGTTCAGCTTCATTGTCTCCAATACCTCCATGGGGTTGGCGGCCGGGGTGATTTTAATGTGCCTGGCGGCTTTGTTTGCCATCGGCATTTCCGAGCTCGGCTTCCAGCGGGGGGACACATTCATCGCGGGAGCTGTTATTTTCGTGATCTTCATGGTGGTCATGTTTATCTTCTTCCCGGTCTGGGAAATCTTCCGCAACGTGCTTTTCAATAAGGCCGATGAGTTCGTGCCATTCCAGTTTTTCCGGATTATAACGTCATTCGGCGTGGGACGAATCATTTGGAATACCTTGAGGCTGGCCTTCACTGTGGGTGCGGCGACTACGGTGTGCGGGCTGCTCTTCGCTCTCTATTCGGTCCGTGCCACCACGCGGTTCAGATACATGATACGGGTTTTTTACATTCTGCCGATCATTACGCCGCCTTTTGTGGTGGGTATGTCGCTGATTCTACTCTTTGGACGGGCCGGTATGATTAGCGACGGGCTGATGTTCCTGTTCGGTCCCTCTGGTATTTTCACGCCGGAGGGTGGTCAGGGCATCTTCGAGCGCTCCGGCTATATCTATGGTTTTCTGGGGATTTTTCTTGCCCAGACGCTCTCATTGACCCCGGTCAGCTATATGATCATCAGCGGTATGCTCTCTTCCATCAATCCGGCCATGGAGGAAGCCTCCCTGACCATGCGCGCTGGCCGTTGGACAACGCTGTGGAAAGTGACGCTTCCCCTGCTCAGGCCAAGCATTGCCAATGCCTTTCTACTGGGAATGATTTCTTCTGCTGCTGATTTCGGCAATCCCCTTGTGCTCGGAGGGGAGTATGACGTGCTTTCCACAGAAATTTATTTTTCCATCGCCGGGGCGCAGCTCGATTTTGCAAGGGCAGCCGCCCTTGGCCTCATACTCATGTTCCTGTCCCTCTCGGTATTTTACATCCAGAAAAAATGGATTGGCAAAAAGTCTTACGTTACCGTCACCGGCGTGGAAACTTCCGGCAATGTAACGCCGCTACCTTCGGGTCTGCAGCGCGGTATCACCGTATTTATTTCCTTCTGGTTCGTCCTGGTGGGCATCGTGTATATCAGTATATTCCTGGGCGGATTCGTGACGCAATGGGGCGCTGATTACTCCCTGACCCTGTCGCACCACATGGAACTGTGGTCCAAAGGCCTATCGTCCGGCGCCTGGCCATCCTTCTTGCACTCCCTGTCCTACTCGATGCTAGCTGCCCCCCTGACAACACTTCTGGGTGTACTTATAGCGTATATTCTCACCAGAAAACAGTTTTACGGTCGGGGCGTGATCGATTTCGGGACCGTGCTTATCTTCGCCATTCCCGGCACCGTAATCGGTGTGGCTTACATACTGGCTTTCAACACCGCTCCCATCGAGTTGACGGGGACCGCCGCTATCCTGATCATTACCATGGCCATCCGGGCTATGCCCGTGGGTATTCGGGGTGGCATGTCCGCATTGAGCCAGATTTCCACAAACCTGGAAGAGGCATCGATATTGCAGCGAGCAGGAAGTTTGAAAACGATCCGGTCCGTGCTCCTGCCGTTGTTGAAATCGACTATCGTCTCTTCCATGGCCTACAGTTTTATCCGTGCCATGACCACAGTTTCGGCGGTTATCTTCCTGGCCACGGCTGGAACAGATGTGGCCACGACCTACATCCTTTCGCGTGTCGAGAGCGGCGATACGGGTGTGGCTGTGGCTTACGGCTCTGTTCTCATCCTAACAATGCTGATTTTCACTTTGCTGGTTCAACTCGTCACTGGACGCTCCAGAACCGACAAGCAGGTAAAAACCATATGAGGCGGTCATGAGTGATTCATCCATTAAAATAGTCTTGAAAAATGTTTCCAAACACTTTGGTAAGGTTTGTGCTTTGAACGCCGTTGATATCGAATTTGCACCCGGCACCTTGACAACCTTGCTTGGTCCCTCCGGTTGCGGCAAAACAACCCTGCTACGGCTTGTTTCCGGACTTGAGCCCGCCTCTTCAGGAGAAATCTGGTTCGGTGACGAAAACGTCACCAAACTGTCGGCTACCCGCCGTGACATAGGCATGGTGTTTCAGTCATATGCACTTTTCCCGCATATGACCGTGGAACAGAATGTAGGCTATGGCCTGGGTGTTCTGAAGACGGCGCCGGATGAAATACGAGAACGTGTACGTGAAGTTCTTGATATGGTGGATATGGACGGCTATCAGATCCGTTATCCTGATGAGCTTTCGGGTGGGCAGCAGCAGCGCGTGGCTGTGGCCCGTGCCATGGTGCTCCGCCCCAAGGTACTGTTGTTCGATGAACCGTTGAGCAACATCGACAGCAAGCTGCGCCGCAGCATGCGTGACGACATACGCCGGCTTCAACAGGGGTCGAAAATCACGGCCATATATGTTACTCACGATCAGGCCGAAGCACTGGCCGTTTCCGATGAAATCATCATCATGCGAAAAGGCACCATCGAACAGCAAGGACCGCCGCAGTCACTATATCATCACCCGGAGACAGCGTTCGTGGCTAACTTCATCGGTGAGTCAAATGTGGTTGACGCCGAGTTGCGGGGTGAGGGAAAAAGTAGGCAACTATTTCTTGGCGATGCTGAGATCAACGTGTCTAAGGGAAAGAAGACAACCCAGCAAAACGGCCCGGTGAAACTCTCACTTCGACCCGAGGTCCTTGAAATTGCGCACAAAGAGGAAACCTCATCCCAGTCTCTTTCCGGCATGATTGTTCAGAGTGCTTATATGGGGCCGGTCATCGAATACTCCATTGAGACCAAAGTCGGAATTTTGTTTACCCGTGCTCCTGCCTATGCGGGGCAATTTAAAACAAAAGAAGAAGTGTGCGTTCGTATCCGCCCGGAGGAAATCATCATCATCCCGAACGAGGAACACCGGGTTTAAATGCTTATCCCTGAATTCAGCGCGTCAGTTGGCGATACTGGATTCTCCGGGGTATTTCGGCATCGACACCCAGCCGTTTTTTGCGGTCAACCTCGTATTCAGTCCAGTTGCCGTTGAAAAAAATGACCTGGCTGTCCCCTTCGAAAGCCAGAATATGGGTGGCGATTCGATCTAAAAACCAGCGATCGTGAGAAATCACCACAGCGCAACCGGGGAAATCCAATAAAGCTTCTTCCAGTGCTCGAAGTGTTTCGACATCCAGGTCGTTAGTTCGCTCATCCAGCAGCAGGACATTGGCCCCTTCCTTGAGCATCTTGGCCAGGTGAACCCTGTTGCGTTGTCCACCGGAGAGATTCGCTACCTTGCGCTGCTGTTCCGAGCCGGAAAAGTTGAAACGGGCCACATAGGCACGGGAGTTGAGCGTTCTTTTGCCGATTTCGAGCAGCTCCTGACCCCCGGTAATCTCTTCCCAGACACTCTTTTGTGGGTCCAGTTCGCGGCTCTGGTCCACGTAGGCCAACTGAACGGTTTCACCGATTCTGAAAATTCCGCTGTCGGTTTTTTCTTGGCCGGTGATCATTCTGAACAGGGTGGTTTTGCCGGCGCCGTTGGGACCGATTACACCCACGATGGCACCCGGGGGCAGTCGGAAACGCGTATTTTCCATGAGCAGGCGATCCGTGTATTCCTTGGTAACACCGTCAGCCTCGATAACCACGTCACCCAGACGTGGACCGGGGGGAATATAAAGCTCCAGTTCTTTATCCTGGGCCTGCTCTTCCTTGGCCATTAGTTTTTCATAAGCATTCACCCGGGCCTGGTTTTTTGCATGGCGCCCCTTTGGGGTCAGGCGGATCCACTCCAACTCGCGGGCAAGTGTTTTTTGACGGGCGCTCTGGGATTTTTCCTCACGGCGCAGGCGCTCAATTTTCTGTTCCAGCCATGATGAGTAGTTGCCTTTCCAGGGAATGCCCCGGCCCCTGTCCAGTTCGAGTATCCAGCCGGCCACATTGTCAAGAAAGTAGCGATCATGGGTAATGGCAATGACCGTCCCAGGATATTGCTGCAGGTGGTGTTCCAGCCAGGCGACACTTTCCGCATCCAGATGGTTGGTGGGTTCATCCAGCAACAGGATGTCGGGTTTCTGCAGTAGGAGACGACAAAGGGCCACGCGCCGTTTTTCACCACCCGACAACACTTGGATCCGTGCTTCCGCCGGTGGACAGCGCAGGGCCTCCATGGCCATTTCCAGCCGGGAGTCGAGATCCCAGGCATCCTGGTCATCCAGTTTTTCCTGAACCTGCCCCTGTCGTTGAATGAGCGTGTCCATGGCCTCATCATCCATGGGCTCTCTAAAACTGTTGTTGATCTCTTCAAACTCCTTGAGCAGGTTCACCGTCTCCTGAACGCCTTCCTCCACGACCTCGCGCACGGTTTTATCCACGTCCACAAGGGGCTCCTGTTCCAAATAGCCCACGGTGAAGCCCTTGGAGAGGATGGTTTCACCATTGAAGTCTTTGTCTTCACCGGCCAGGATACGTAGCAGGGATGATTTTCCAGCGCCGTTTAAACCCAGGACACCAATCTTGGCACCGTGGAAATAGGACAGGGAAATGTCCTTCAATACCGGCTTTTTGTCATAATACTTGCTGACCCTGATCATGGAGTAGATAACCTTATCGGGTGTGCTGCTCATATTTTTTATTGCTCCTTTGCCTTGACGTAGATAGGGGTCAGGCCTTCACTTTTCACATTGTGCCGAAACTGTGAAAAGTGAAGACCTGACCCCATTGTTTCTATGACCCCATTGTTTCTAAAAACTGCCGGGGTAATAACTTAAGGGGTAGAAGTTTCGCAATTGTCCGGTGTCCGACGGCATTTTTTTTCCTTGGACTTTTCTGCAAGTCGGACCTTTCTTCTGTCGGTGGCTTCAATGTTGCGCCGTTTTTCTTCTTCGGTGACGAGTATTAGCGGAGGAATCCGGGTAGGTTTGTTGTCCTGGTCGAGGGCTACGAATGTGAGGTAAGCGGATGCGGTGTGACGGGAATTTCCGGTGACGATATCTTCAGCTTCCACCCGTACGCCGATTTCCATGGATGTCCGTCCTACCAGGTTGATGCTGGCCTTGATGGTGAGAAGGTTGCCGATATACACGGGATGATGAAAATCCATGCGGTCGATGGAGGCTGTAACCACGGCGCATCCCGAGTGCTTTACCGCCACGACACCGGCAGCATCGTCGATATTTTTCATGACCACGCCACCATGAGTGATGCCGGCAAGGTTTGCATCCTGGGGTTGTACGATGTGTCTCAGGATGACACTGCTGTTATTGACTGTTTTTCCGTCCATAAATAAAATTATTCCATGATAACAGGGCGCCAGCCATGTTATTTCCAGTACGGATTGATCAGATCCTCAAAAATCACGATGGCTGCCTCGGAACCATGACCGGCGGCGGTGACGATCTGTTTATACCCTCCGGCCACATCACCTGCGGTATAGATGCCGGGGATGTTGGTGTGATAATTGTCGTGCCGGATAAAACCCTCTTCGGTCAATTCGATGCCGAATTTTTGGGCCAATTCATTGGTTGGGTCGTATCCAATGGCCATAAAAACACCATCCACGGCCAGTTCGGAGGTTTCATCCTTGGCATTGTTATACAGAACCACCTGTTCGACAAAGTGCATTCCTTGGATTTCCTTGACTTCCGTATTGAACAGAATCGGTATGTTGTTCTGGATGAGGTTCTGGATAAGAACATCCTGGGCCTTGAGCGTATCGCGCCGGTGTACCATGGTCACATCTACACCGACATTTTTGAGATAGAGGGCTTCCGTGGCGGCACTGTTGCCACCGCCAACGATAATGACCTTGCGACCCTTGAACAGGGCACCATCGCACGTGGCGCAATAACTGACACCATGACCGCCGAGTTTTTTTTCGCCCGGCACACCCAACTGTCGATGGGAGGCGCCGGTGGCCATAAGAACCGTGCGGGTATGAAACTTGCGCCGGCTGGTCTGGACTGTAATTTTATCACCCGGCTGGATGTCAATGACTTCCTCACCCGGGAATATCTGCACATATTCAAGGGCATGGGTCACCATTATGTCAACGAGTGCTTTTCCGCCCACCTGTTTTAAGCCGGGATAATTTTCAACCACCGGGGTGAGGGCCACCTGCCCGCCCAGAACACCTTTTTCCACTACCACCGTCTTGAGTCCGCTTCTGGCCGCATAGATACCCGCGCTCAGGCCCGCCGGGCCTCCACCGATAATGACCAGATCCGTTTCAACCTCTGTTTCTTCACTGTCGGGAATAAAGACGGTCTGTTGTTCCATCTTGTCCAGCGACAAAATAAAAAGCTCTTCGGTTTGAGCGCCCTGGGCGATGAGGACATCATTGGCATAGGTCTGGGGAACGGACTGGGCGGCGTATTTTTCCGCAAGCTCAGGGTTGGCCTGAATGTCGATAATCTCCAGAGAGACCAGATCGGGTCTTTCGATGGCGGCCTTGAGTGCGTTCTGCGCCTGCTGGGGACAATAGGGGCATGAGGCACTGACAAACACCTTGATTTCTCGCGGTGAATCCAGGCGCTTGATGACCTGAAGCGACGGCGTTGTGAGGCGACTTTCCCGACTGCCGATTAACAGAAGTGCTTCGAGAAAAATCCGGCCTTCTTCACCCAACGGCGCTCCGAGCCACTTGATTTGATACGTGTCCGGCGCCAGCACCAGTGTAGGTGAACTGTGAATCTGCCATTTCTGGGCCAGCTCATGGCTCAGGTTATATTCCTTGAGCGTGATCTTATCCGTCAATTGTCGAAAAAACCGTAATCCCTGCCGGGCAGCATCGCTGAACACGTCGTTGATTCCGGGTTGGGTGAACAGGAATACGGGAATCTCGTTCTGGATGTTTTGAAAAAGTTTTTCAACTTCCCTCTGGGCCTGCTCCATTTGTGCATCCTGTTCATTCGCCATGTCTGAAAATACCTCCTATCGGATTTCTGAATTCTGCGGGCTATGCTGTGCTTTTTAAACCAATGCCGTTAACTTAATGATGTAGCACAGAGCTTCAGCTCTGTTCGTACACCCTTTTTTTTTGCAGGTCTAAAGACCTGCGCTACATTACGTGGAACTGGGAATCGCCTTAAGTTAATGATATTGCTTTTCAATCTTGAAGTTCAGTCATTTACGTGTTTCAGAATATATAATAAGTGTTGCAAGCTGGTTGGCAAGTTTTTATTCACGAAACTATAAAAGGGATATTCGGGTTAGCCCGGATATTTCACGAACCTGATCGGCTCTGGCGCAAGGCATTTCAGCCTGAAGCCGTAGTAATTTACTGCGAAGGCTGAATAACGCAGCGCCAGGGCCGATCAGGGATGCCCGAAGGGTGAAACTTGACGAATCAAATAGCCAGTCATTCCTTTAAGGTTAACTGTACCATTCTGAGTAGCTTACAATATCATGACAATTTGCTGACATATTGAGGCAATAAAAGAAATCTTCGTCAAGTTTCATGAAATATGCGGGTCAGCGCTCGTCAATGGGCACAAATGCACACTCGTCAGGGCCACAGTATTCTCCCACGTAGTCGGATCCCGGTCGATACAGAGCCGGTTTTGGGGCGGCGCCTGCGAATTGCTCTTCGAGAACGTGCGCTGCCCAGCCGGCTACCCTGGCAATGGCGAAGACGGGCGAAAACAGGTCTACAGCAATACCCATGTAGTAGTAAAGGGAGGCGCTGTAAAAGTCGACATTTACATAGATGTCACGTCCTTTTTTCTCCTTAAAGGCTGCTTTGCCCTTCAGCTCCAGGGCCTTGGACATCTCATACCATTTGGGCTCTCCCAGACGTTCGCCCATGGTTTTTGACATGGGGGCAAGAATATGGGCCCGTGGATCATCGGTCTGGTAAACGGCATGACCCAAGCCCATGATGACCCCACCCGTTTCCAGAATATTTTTCACATAGTCTTCAATCTTCTCCATGGATCCAATTTCCAGAAGCATCTGCATTACCCGTGTATTGGCACCACCATGCAGAGAACCGGACAAGGAGCCGACACCCGCGCCAACAGAAGCATACATATGAGCCCGGGTCGATGCAACCTGTCTTGCCGAAAAGGTTGAAGCGTTGAAGGAATGTTCGGCATGCAGTACCAGGCAGACATCAAAATAGTTCGTTAAATTGTTGTCGGGGATTTCTCCGTTCAGCATATAGAGAAAATTGGCTGCAATATTCAGATCCGGATTCGGTGGGATGACAGGCTTGTCATTGCGAATGCGATCCCAATAGGCCACGATTGTCGGAAATTTTGCAATCAGGCGAATCGCCATTCTATCGGCCCCCTCTCGAGTGGTGCTTCTAATGTCCGGATCGTATTGGGCCAGAATTGAAACCGCTGTCTGCAGGATGTCCATGGGTAATGCATCTTTGGGGCTGTTCTGCATGGTCGATACCAACTGCTGCGGGAGGTCTCTCTTTTTGGAGAGAATCGAATTAAAATTTTTCAGCTCTTCTTCGTCCGGCAGTTTTTCGTACAGAAGCAGATAAGCAACTTCTTCGAAAGACACCTTTCCGGCAAGGTCCTTGGCGAGATATCCTCTGTAGACAAGTTTTCCTGCCGCCCCATCGACATGGCTGATTTTGGTGCTGGCGATGGTTACCCCTCTCAAGCCTGTGTTCAAGAGTTCTTTTTTCTCTTCCATAGTAAACCTCATGTGTTTCAGCTTTGGTATTTTAACACTAATTGCTAAGACAATGCGGGTATTCTGTCAAGAGATGATTCCATCTAAAATTAAAGATCGACAGAAACCCTTTAAAAGGTTATGAAAAGCATTCAGATATCGTAACTGTTCAGGGGGTTCAACTAGTAATTTGATGTGATCCACCGTAAATCAGGT
>JAOZSO010000481.1:0-2986 GCA_029939655.1 Desulfobacterales bacterium | reverse complement strand
TAAAAATTAAAAATTGATCTTCCTAAAGGGTTTAATCATCGGTATATCCATCGCGGCGCCCGTCGGCCCCATAGGTGTTCTCTGCATTCAACGGACTATCACCTATGGGAAATTGAACGGCCTGGCGACTGGCCTCGGTGCAGCCAGCGCAGATGCCGTATATGGTTTTGTGGCTGCCTTCGGTTTGACATTTATTTCCAACTTCCTCGTTGCCCAGCAAACGTGGTTCCGTATCATCGGCGGTGGATTTCTCATCTATCTGGGCATCCGGGCCTATTTTTCAACACCTAAAAATACAACCGCAAACGCAAATAACCCGAAGCATGCCGGCGCCTACGGTTCCACCTTTCTGCTGACACTTTCCAATCCCATGACCATCCTCTCTTTTGCTGCTATTTTCTCCGGTTTCGGTCTTGTGGATTCATCCATGCATTACGGCTCGGCAGCGCTGATGGTCATCGGTGTCTTTCTTGGATCCGCATCTTGGTGGCTTCTCCTGTCCAGCGGCACCAATCTCTTTCGTAACAGACTGAATGAAAGACTGTCATGGATCAACAAATTATCCGGGATCGTTATTGCCGTTTTTGGTGTTGTGGCGATTGGCAGCCTGGTAATAATCAAGTAGGTGATAGACATATTAAGTTGTTAAAAATTCTAAATCCGAATATCGAAATTCTAAACAAATATAAATATTCAATTCTCAAATGACCGAAACATAACCTATTGCACAGTCGTCTAAGTACCTGTTTAGATCATTTGAATTTGTGTCATTGGATATTGTTTAAGATTTCGAATTTCGTGCTTCGGATTTAAAGAAATGCTGCCAATGACGCCGAAAATTGTATCTAATTCCCGCATAGCTGGATCTTTGACAATCCAAGATGATCAAGTTTTCATGGTAAAATCAAATCGTATAACAGTGTTATAGGGGTACTATATGAATTTTCTTAAAATCCGACAATGGATTTTCCAGTTCTTGAGAGGCTGGGGATTTTCGATCGTTGCGGCTGTCTTGATCGCGACGTCTTTCAAATCCGCCATCGCTGACTGGAATGATGTCCCAACGGGTTCCATGAAGCCGACGATACTCGTGGGGGATAGGGTTTTTATCAACAAACTGTCTTATGGCCTCAAAATCCCTTACACGACATGGCATATCGCACGATGGGGATCTCCCGAACGGGGTGACATCGTTGTGTTTTATTCCCCCACAGACGGCAAGAGGCTGATCAAGCGACTCATCGGCCTGCCTGGAGATGAAATCGCCCTGCTCAGCAACAAACTGTATATCAATGGGAAAGCACTTGGCTACAGAATTGTTGGTGGAACATCCCCCGGTCTGACAAACACAATACCGGAAGATCACTATGTCCACCTGTTTGAAGATCTTTTAGGAAAGCAACATCCCATCATGATATCAGGCGCAAGAACGCCTTTCGATTCTTTTGATCCTGTTGTGGTTCCAGAAGGCAGCGCGTTTGTAATGGGTGACAACAGAGACAATTCAGCCGATTCCCGTTTTTTTGGTTTTATTGAATTAAACCAGGTGCTGGGGCATGCAACGGCCATTGTTCTCAGCCGTGATGGATCTTTCCTGAAACCCAGATGGGAACGATTCTTCAAAAAGCTCAATTAGTGAGGCTGGGAAGCTTGGAGGCTATGAAGCTGGGAGGCTGGGAAGTTGGGATGATTGAAAGATGCTACTGGTTGAAAGTTGTCTTATTTTTTTGCCGCAGACGTACGCAGACAATCTTCGGCCGACCTGGCCGAAGATAAATCGCAATGCCCTTCGGGCATATCTATGATAACTTTTGATAGTATTAGGCATGATAAGTATTCGCTTATTGACATCTTCATAAACCACTATTTAAATATTGAGCATTTGGTTATATAATCATTTTTTGCTCAAATTGTATGGTTAAAAATAATTATATTCACGAAGTGAATGGAAATGTTTCTTCGATCAGGTCGATAGAAGAAATTGTCTGCGATCGTCTGCGTGTGTCTGCGGCTAATAAAAAGAGCGCGAACCTAACAGACATAATTCTGGGAGACTGACATCAGCTTCCCAGCATCCAAGCGTTCTAGCATCATAGCATCCTGACAAATCTGTCTGCGGTTGTCGCTGTATTGGAATAAAATGGAGTTACAATGGAATTAAGAGAAGCGATTCTTAGTCGGCGCAGTATCCGGAATTTTTTGAAAAAAGCAGTTCCTGAAGAACTGATCAAAGAGATTCTGACAGATTCCCAGTGGGCGCCTTCATGGGGCAACACCCAGCCATGGGAGATCATGGTCATCGCGGGTTCCCCTCTGGAAGAATTCAAACAGAAAAACAAAGAGGCTCTCTTTAGCGGGATAAAGTCGAAGCCTGAAATCCAGATGCCCGAAGTTTTCCCTTCCCGGCTGAAACAACGCTATGTCGATGTTGGCAAGAGCGTTCTACAATCTCTCTCCATCGGCCGGAAAGATCTTGATGGCCGGCTCAATTATTATGGTGATATGTTTTACCTCTTCGATGCACCTGTCATGATTCTGTTTCTTCTGGATAAAAATGTTTTGTTGGAATATGCCATGCTGGATGTGGGTTTATGCCTCCAGACATTGCTGCTGTCTGCCCATGACAAGGGGCTCGGTGCCATCGTGCTGGCGGCATCCGTCAACTATCCGGACATTCTACGTTCCCTCTTCCCCATAGACGCAAGTAAAACCATTGTTATAGGGGTTGTTCTGGGTTGGCCGGACCGCGAAGAACCCGTAAATTGTTTTGAACGACAACGGGCCGATTTCAACGAAACCGTTACCTGGATAAAATCGTAAAGCACTTAACGATCGTACCAATTTGACATCATTTTCCTTAATGTCTCATTTGGGGAATGGGAGAAAATCCCTCGCCTTTAGGCAAACATTCGTTTAACAATGTGCGGCTAGTCGAGGATTCGAGTGATACAGCCACCAGGTGTTGGCTATCTGCAAGTAGTATGTT
>JAOZSO010000480.1:0-2988 GCA_029939655.1 Desulfobacterales bacterium | reverse complement strand
CTTCAGATAGTTGGGATCATCGAGGATGGTCAAGTCATTCACTTTTAATTTTGGGACAATTGATAGGTTGAAATTGAAATTCTGAAATTAAGCAACTTCAAGGCGAAGCTCCTTGCCAACAGCCTTAACAAATTTCCCTAAGGTAGAAAGCTTAATATCCTCTGCGTGATTTTCAATTCTTGAGATTGCGGATTTTTTAGTATTTAATTTCGCGGCGAGCTCTTCTTGTGTTAATCCGGCTTCTTCCCTTGCCTTTTTTAGAATCACCCCGATTTTAAATTGCTCATATCCGGCAAGCAATTGGCGTGGAACTGTCATGTAATTATTCGCTTTCCCTCACACGACTTATCGATTGACAACGTGATAGATTCATGTAATATATCAAGACCGGTCGGTTTATTATATTGAAAAACATTTTTACCGGGAGAGATATCGTGTCAGACAAGGGGTATATCACCAAACGCAACATCATCGAAAAATCGCTCCAGCTTTTTTCGGTCAAGGGCTATTACAACACCTCCATAAGCGACATCCTGGCAGCTACCAACCTCACCAAGGGCGGACTCTATGGTCATTTTGCCAGCAAAGCAGATATCTGGCAAGCGGTCTATGACGAAGCTGTGTGTATCTGGCGGGAAAGGGTATTCTCGGGCGTCAGAGATCGAACCGATCCCATGATCCGCATTACGAAATTTATCGAAAATGATCTGAGAAACTACCTGGGAGCGGATGTATTTGAGGGCGGCTGCTTTTTTCTGAACATGCTCGTTGAGCTCTCGGGGCAATCCGACCCCATGAGCAAGCAAATTCTGCGGGGATTTGTCCGTATATCAAAACTCATTCAGGCATGGCTCGACCAGGCAGCAGACCAGGGTTTACTGAAACCCGGTTTAAACCATAAAGAAATTGCAAATTTTATTGTCATTTCTTTAAATGGTGCAGCCGCCCTGTACACATCCACCCGGGATGACACCATTGTGGACCAGACTATTGAGCAGTTAGGGTTTTATGTCAGGCAACTCAAGGCGTGAGGCAACATCTGGCAGACCGTCTTAAAAAAAAGAAAGGTATTCAGGTGACGCCGGAGAATGTTTTTATATCGAGTGGTTCTCAGGGAGCGTTGGATGCAGTAGGAAAAGTTCTGATATCCAAAGGGGATAAAATCGGGGTCGAGTCGCCCACCTATCTGGGTGCCATCCAGGCCTTCGATCCGTATGAACCTGATTATGTCACTCTCGCCACCGATGAAAAGGGATTGATTCCGGAATCACTGGAAACCGTACTCAGTAGGACTCCGTTGAAATTTATCTACCTGGTGCCCACCTTTCAGAATCCAACCGGGCGCACCTTGCCCATGGAACGACGGGAGCGCATCGCAGCAATTTTGACCAGATACGATGTTCTGCTCATCGAAGACGACCCCTACAGTGACATGCGGTATGACGGGGAGCCCTTAAAACCCTTGAAAGCGCTGGCCCCTGACCACGTGCTATATATCGGAACACTGTCAAAGGTGTTTGCACCTGGTCCAAGCCTGAAGGCGGTATGTTCGTCTGGGTAGAAGGGCCTCCCGGTTATGACATGGAAGCTCTCTACCAAAGAGCGGTCAAGAAAAACGTCGCGTTTGTACCTGGAAAATACTTTTTTACCGATTCACAGAGAGGAATGGAAACCATGCGACTCAATTTCAGCATGGCAGATGAAGCTGCCCTCCATGCCGCCATCCAAATTTTATCCAGGTTATTGTGAAATTGCCGGGCTAAGGGCTCGCGGAAAAATAACTTCACATTTCAGGCGCCCATCCATCTCGCCTGGTGGCGTTGCGAAAACTCGAAATATCCAGATATTCCTTACGTTTTCTCGCCTTGCCAACCGGGCGCCTGAGCACCTAATTCTGTGAACTTATTTTTGTGCGAACCCTAAGCTTCCCAGTTTTTAGCGATCCTGCCGATGATGACGGCACTGAGCCCCCATGCCATGGGCAAGGAGATGGGCATTCCAACGGCCTTGAAATAAGGAGAATGATAATGCCAGAAACCGACCTTCATGCAGATGGCTTCCCCGATTGTTCCCAGGGTGGCACCCACGATAAAAATGATAACGGTATATACCATCGCTATGGATCGTGTGATGGTTGCGAACACCGCCAGGTAATAGACAAGGATCACACCAATGAGGAAGCCGAAAACGATCTTTCGTGATGTAGCAGTGGTAACGGGCCATATAATATCGGCAATTGCCGTGAATGAGAGGGTAATCCGACGGAACAGACAAAAAAGAGATGCCCAGATCAGCGGTATCCATACCGGTACTCCTAGGATAAGCCCGGGCGCGTGATATGTCCAGACGCCATACTTGACACATATCATCTCGGATGGTGTTCCAAGAAGGGCCGCAGCCAGCATCACGACGACATCGGCTTTGTTCCGGTATTTCAGCACCCAAAGTCCGATTCCGACTGCAAGCAGCAACGTCGCGGTCACGGGATGCTCCCATAAAAGACAACAACCGCCGTCAGGTAAACACCGGCTACAATTTCAACAATAAGTTCGATAGCGATTTTTGGTTGCATCTTAAAAACAAACCCTTACATAATCGGTCATCTTTGTTCTAATGTTATTCTGACAAACGCTATAATAGATGGGCTTAATACTATTAACAATCATTTTTCATGTCAAAAATAAAGAGTGGCTTGACCGTTAGATTATAAAAAATTTGCCTAAAAGTGAAAAATCAGCTTGATATTTTTAATTTTTATAATTATTTATAGCAGTATTAATAATACCCGATAGGGTATAAGGCCGGTTTCGTACTGAAGGAAAGATCCATTTGCCAGAGTGGCAGTCTGAAGTTTGGAACCATGAGATTTTTTTTAAAGGAGGTTGTTACAATGGCTAATGGCATAGTAAAATGGTTTAACAGCAGCAAAGGTTATGGTTTTATCGAGCAAGAAGACGGTCCGGATGTATTTATTCATCATTCTGGAAT
>JAOZSO010000479.1:0-2992 GCA_029939655.1 Desulfobacterales bacterium | reverse complement strand
ATGCCGGGTATCATTCTCGGTATTTCCACCTTTCTATTCTGGGACCAGGCCTTTCAAATATCGGGGGGTCTGTGGACCGCCATTATGGGGCAGTCGACGTTTATCAGCGGCTATTGTATGTTGTTGATAATGGCCAGGGCCCAGCGCTTTGATAAAACCCAGGAAGATGCTGCGTTTGATCTGGGGGCAACCCATCGGCAGGTCTTCTGGAAAATAACGCTGCCGTTTCTCAAACCGGCCTTAATCTCGGCCGCCGGCCTGGCATTTATGCAGTCGTTTGAAAACTATAATACCACCTTGTTTGCCATTGGATTTGAGCAGACGTTGCCGATTTACATCGGCGCCAAACTGCGTGCTTTTATCAGCCCCGCCATGAATGCGCTGGCGTGTATCTTCATTGGATTGACCCTTGCGGGTGCTACTGTATATGAAATCATGCGCCGGCGCGAAAGTGGCAAAAAATAGTACGGTATCTTTTAATTAGCAATTGACAGTTTACTATGAGGTCGTATCATGCGCAATGATCGGAAGCCGGTTACCCGGATACTGCGAGTGGGAGCGATCGTTTTTCTTTGCCTTTTTTTTGTCGGTGGAGTTGTGCAGGCTAAAAGCCCCATCATCATCTTCTTTGCCGACAATCATTGGGACAGCATCCTGATCCACAACCGTGTCGTTGCATATATCGTCAGTCGGGGCATGGGATATCAAACCGATTTTGTAAGTGGACAGACAACGAAGCTTTACCTTGGACTCCAAAAGGGACATGTGGACATATACATGGAATCCTGGACCGAAAACTTTCAACAGGCCTATGATAAAGCCCTTGGCAGCGGGAACGTCCTGGACCTTGGCCCCAATTTCGCAGACAGCTGGCAGGGGTGGATGGTACCGACTTACATGACCCGGGGCGACCCCATGCGGGGCATCGATCCCGTGGCCCCGAACCTGAAATCCGTGACGGATATTGCCAAATACCGGAAGCTTTTCAAAGACCCCGATGACCCCGGCAAGGGGCGATTCTACAACTCCGTGAACGGCCTGGATACTACCCGCATCAATGAAAAGAAATTAGCGGCTTACGGGCTGAATAAACACTTCAACCAATTTATTCCCGACTCGGTGGAGGCCCTTTCCGGCTCTTTGACGGTGGCCTATATGTTTGCCGGACCTTGGTTCGGCTATTACGAGTCTCCTTCCTGGGTTCTGGGCAGAATGGACATGACCCCCCTTGCGGAACCGCCGTACGACAAGAAAGTCTGGGACACCACCAAAGGCTGTGCTTACCCCTCCGTGCAGGTGAATAAATTGATCAACACCCAGCTGTTGAAGCGGGCTCCCGATGTCGTGGAATTTCTCAAGAAATACCAGACCACCGCCGCTATAAACAGCAAGTTTCTGGCCTACATGCATAACGCCGGGGCCACCACCGAGGAGGCGGCCATCTGGTTTTTGAAGAACTATGAATTGCTGTGGACAACCTGGGTTTCACCGAAAGTAGCCATCAAGGTGCGACACGGGTTATATGGTATACCGGTGGATCCGTTAGAACTGGAGGGTAAATGAGGAAGGGAGGTTTGCACATGAAAAATAAAGACAATATGGATTGTCATGAGCATAGACCACAGGATTCATTCGCCCCGATAGACCGCCGGTCGTTTATTAAACAAACTGCTGCGGGAGCGGCTGTGTTTGCAACAGCCAGTATTGGGCCGTGGTTTATTCGTAATGCCTTGTCCTCATCCGGCACCTTAAATCTTTTTACCTGGCAGGATTACTCAAAACCCGAGGTGATAAGCGCTTTTGAGAGCGCAACCGGTATTAAGGTGAATGTCACCAATTACGGCTCGAACCAGGAGTGTATGAAAAGACTGATTGCCGCCAAAGCAACCGGCTTCGATATCGCTCAGCCGTCATTGACCGAATTTAACCTCCACATGGAGTACGATCTTTACCAGGAGGTGGATGAAAGCAAGATTCCTAATTTGGGTAATGTAATCGAAACGTTCTACAAAAAATCCAAAATACTCGGTGGTGTGATCCGCGGCAAGCATGTTGGCCTGCCATATAACTGGGGCACGGAAGCGGTTGCCTGGAATACGGACAAGTATAGTTTTAAATACGGTGAGCTTTCCTTTGGAACAATGTGGGAACGTGAATATAAGCAGAAAGCCACCTGCAGGCCGCATTCCGCGTTTCTGGGTGCCGGTCTTTATCTAGACTTAATCGGTAAAGTTCCTTCCAATCGTATGTACGATACCTATCATACCCAGACAAAAATGCGTCAGGTCTATGATCAGATTTTAAAATTCCTGCTAAAGCATAAAAAGAACGTTAAGATGTTCTGGAATAACTTTCAGGATCACCTGACAGCGTTTGAAGAAAGAGGCTGTCTTATCGGTCAAACCTGGGATGGCCCGATGTTGAATTTGAAAAAAGAAGGAAAACCTTTTTCCTACATGGCACCAAAGGAAGGGGCGCTTTGCTGGGTGGATTCCATGGCCATCGTTAAAAATGCGAAAAATATTGAGCAGGCATACGCTTTCATCAACTGGGCGTACACACCGGAAGTCGGTGCCATCATGGCAAAGGCCACCGGCTACAATAGTGTCGTCAAAGGTGCGGCGGATCTTCTGGATGATGCAACCAAGAAAGTCTTTGCTGAGGCTTATCCGGGCGATGCCCTGGATAATCTATGGTGGTATCCATCCGAGCTGACCTATTTTGTGTCGACACGTAATGAATATAAAGAAAAGCTTTTAGCCGCCTTTGCCGATTGAACCGAAAGTGATCGGTTCAAGGTTCTGAGTTCAGGGTTCAAGGGTTGTAATCTGCGGACTCAATCATTTAGGATTCTCTTTGCGCCTGGAAGAAAGAGGAATAATGGTTTGAGTTTTTGCCACCCCTTGAATACGCCTGACCCGGTTTTGGACAAATTGTCCGATGGCCTCGGAATCCGAGGAGATCAGGTCGCGTTCCACAACTATTTTAGCAA
>JAOZSO010000478.1:0-2998 GCA_029939655.1 Desulfobacterales bacterium | reverse complement strand
TTATTCACCAACGCCACCGACAGGTTCACCGCAAAAGCGATCATCAAGAGGACCAGCCCGAGCGCGATTCCCATGCCAAAGAGTCCCTTGTTGGTTTCCAGGGCAATGGCCGTTGTAATGGTCCGGGTGTGCCATTTGATGTTGCCGCCCACCATCATGGAGATGCCCACTTCCGTCATGACTCTGCCGAAGGCTGTCAATGCTGCCGCCGTAATGCTGAAGCGAACCTCCCAGAGGCTACTGAGGAGAAGCTGTCTTCGGTCGGCACCCAGTGAAATGAGGGTGGTCCTCAGATGGCGGTCCATGCTTTCGACGGCTGCTGCCGTCAAGGCAGTGACTATGGGAAGCGCCAGTATGGTTTGACCGATGGCGATACCCGGCAGTGTAAATAACAGGCCCATGTGCCCCAGGGGGCCTCGGTTGGACAGGAACGCGTAGACAACAAGCCCGATGAAAACCGTCGGCAGCGCCAGGGCGGTGTCCACCAGAAGGCGCAACGGTCGTTTGCCCTTAAATTCGAAGTGGCCGAGCATAAATCCCAGAGGGATGCCCATCAACAGACTGGCTGTCATGGAATAGCTCGTCACGCGAACCGTCACGAAAATGGCGGAATAGGTTTGTTCATCTCCGCTGAACAGAAGTTGAAACGCCTGAATAAATCCTGTGAAGATGTAGTCCATATAAATTCGTTCCACGAATTTATTATACGCGACGTTGTCGCTATTTAACCTGCATTTTTAGCCTGGGGTATTTCCCGCAATACATTCAACACACATCGGATGTCATTTGCCTTTCAGGCGTCACTTACACTTCGTGTGTCATTAGCCTACGGGCGTCATTTATTGTTGCTCATAGCCTGGATCTTTCTAAAACTTAACACCTAAAACCTAAAACGATTTGGTAGCCTTCTCGACCCCTTGAACCCTGTCTTTACTTCGCATTCGGTGTAAACAACTGCTGTCCCAGCAGGCGGAAGTTCTTGATCATTTCCTGTGCTTCGGTGCCGGCCATCCAGTCGCTGAAGGCCATGGCCAGATCAAACTTTGCATTGGGACAGTTGCCGGTGTTGATGGCAATGGCGCTGTACTGGTTGAGAAGAATGGCATCGCCTTCCACAATGACCTTCAATACAGGATTGCCGCCGCTGTTGTGGCTGTACTTGATATAAGTTCCCCTGTCCGTCATGGTATAGCCGTTGCGCTGTTCGGCGATTTGAATGGTTGCAAGCATCCCCTGGCCGGTCTGGATGTACCAGGGATCTTTATCCGGGACAGCCATGCCGGCATTTTTCCAGAGCAGGATTTCCTTTTTGTTGGTGCCGGAGTTATCCCCTCTGCTGACAAACAATGCTTTTGACTTTTGGACACCCATCATGGCCTTGCCAATGGAGAGGCCTTTGATTCCGGCAGGGTCGGCCGCAGGCCCGATGATCACAAAATCGTTATACATGAGCTCCCGACGTTTGGTGCCGAAACCGGCATCGATAAATTTCTTTTCAGCGCCGGGTGCGTGGACCAGCAGGATATCCACATCGCAGTTTTGGCCCATTTTCAACGCCTTGCCGGTTCCGATCGCGGTCCAGCGCAAATCGATACCGGTGGCTTTTGTAAATGCCGGCGCCAGATAATCGAGTAACCCGGTATTGTCTGTACTTGTGGTGGTGGCCATCATCAGTACCTTCTCCGCTCCCAGCGAAACACCACTGAACATTCCCATCAAGAAACAACCGATAAGTCCCGCAACAAGTACTCTTTTCATCTAATGCTCCTTTCTAAATTTAAAAAAGCGACAACGTCGCGTCAAATAAATTTGTGAAACAAATTTATTGGGGGTATCTCATTTTTCCCCGTTCGCTGATATCGTAACCCTCAAGGCCCTGGGCAATCTTAAGGAACGCATCTTCATGCAGGAGTGTCTGGAAATACTGTACTCCCTGCTCGAAAAAGCGTTCCCGGGATATCAGCAGATCATATCGTTCCCATCGCAGGGGCATGAAGTCGAGACCCAGAAGCGACGCGATCGGCCGGATGCCCGGGCCGGCATCGGCATGCCCGGACAATATCTCGAGGCCGATATCCATGTGCCGGTTTACAATATGGTGGTACCCATGGATTTTATCACCCGTGAGACCGGCGGTTTTCAATTCCTTGTCAAAAAGAAGGCGGGTACCTGTTCCCAGATCTCGATTGACGACCCGAACGCCTTTTTTCCCGAGATCGGCTATGCTGTTTATGTGCCTGGGATTATCTTTCCCCAGAAGGATTCCCTGCTCACGCTTGCAAAAATTGACAACGGCCGGCATTTTATGGAGCTCTTCAGAGGCAAAGGAAAAATTATATTCATTTTCGTTATCCTGAAGCAGGTGGCTCGATGCGATATGACACATATCCCTTTTCAGTGCCCTTAATCCGCCCATGCTGCCCAGGTTCCCGAAAACAGCCAGGTGATCCGGGTAGCGGGTGTTGAACAGGGAGATGGTTTTGTCCAGAAGCAGATCGTTGCTGCCGGCGATGATGAGCAGACCCTGGTAAGGCGGCAGTCGATTTCCTGCTTCCGGATAATTTTTGGTGTTGGTTTCAATCCACTGTTCCACGAGGTGCTTTGGAAACAGCCATTTGCCTGTCACTTTGGTGGCCGGCAATCCTTTTTCCGACACCAGGGTATATACCATTTTCTCGTTGATGTTGAGGAAAACGGAGACTTGTTTGGTGGTCATCAGGTCTTTCATCAGTGGCGGATCCTTTCTATGAAAACTGGGTAGTGCAACAACGAGTTGTCTGCAGCGCCCTGTTGAGCCATTATTGTCAACACAGCCAGCACTTATATTTAAAGTTATTTTTCGTCAATAATTTTATTTTTCGTTTGGAATAAAATCTTATAAATAACCCATGCTAACGATAAATAACATTTATGAAATTTTTCGGGATTATAACCCAAAAGAAAGTTGGTGGTATCGCGGACGGATAATCCCTGTGCGAACGTGAAAAACTCGCTCCCA
>JAOZSO010000477.1:0-2998 GCA_029939655.1 Desulfobacterales bacterium | reverse complement strand
GCTATTGGCACTTGGACCACCTAACACTTAAACATCAATTTCCGGTTTTCACCATTGATAGAGCGAAATGGGTGATCCGATGGCGATTTGCGCTGTTTGAGCCAATTAGGGTTCCTTACATCAGCGCATGACAATGAAAATCCAATATGAAAACGCGGTCATTTGACAGTCATGCCTGTTTAATCTTATGGCCAGCGCTGATGTTAGGAACCCTTGCGGCGAGTTCGCAAAGCGCTGGCGGATTATTCATTTCGTGTTCGCTGAATCCAGAAAGTTGAGTTATTGACTTTCCTTTACATAAAGCATTCTCAGTTCATACAACATGGTTTTAAGCATATTGGCTTCGTCATCCGACAAATTACCCTGAGTCTTTTCTTCCATCATACCCAGTATGTCAATGGTCTGCTTGGCTATGGACAGATTCTTTGCCTTCTGATTGGTAGCCGGATCCTCTATAACACCCAGATTAACAAGGGCGGATGAATTAAGTGAAAAAATAAAGGTCGGGAAATTGATTTCCGGCAACGGGTAGTCTTCATTGGCTGTCGTCTGTTCAGATTCTTCTGTTTTTTCTTCGCCTTCATCCGGGACGGTCTCAGTCTCTTCTGATGTTTCGCCTTCCTGGGCTTCTCCGGAAAATAGTCTTTTGTCCTTGACCACAAAATCTTTTTTCTCGTCTGGCATTTTTTCTCTCCTATACTGCCTTCGGCTGTCATTTGCCTTTCAGGCGACATTTGCACTTCGTGTGACATTATGCCCTGCGGGCGATATTTGCACTTCGTGCGATATTTGTCCTTCGGACGAAATTAGCGCTGCGGGCGTTATTAGCGCTCCGCGCGATATTTCGCCTTCGGCTGTCATTTATGGTCATTTGCCCTTCGGGCGTCATTGGACAACCTGACGGTTGTCAGCTGTTAGCTGTTTGCTCTTAGCTCTTAGCTGAACCTAAAACATAACACCTAAAACCTAAAACCAATTCCTAAAACTCTAAAGGCACAATGCTTTTTACCGAACCCAGGCCATTCAATGCCGGCAGGGCCGTATCATCTATCCTGGTATCGGTCTGCATAAAGATGATATTGTGGTCCCCACCCTCCTCTTGGCCTACCTGCATTCTGCCGATATTGATTCCATGATCTCCCAGTGTCGTACCGATTTCACCGATGGAACCGGGACGGTCAATATTATAGATCAATGCCATATGTCCCTGAGGTATAAGTTCGAGCCTGAAATTGTTGATCTTGATTATCCGCGGATCCTTTTTTCCGAAAATCGTGCCCGACACACTGTTAGCCATCTCAGTAGTCAGAACATGGACTGTCAAGAGATTGGCATAGTCTTTTGATTCGGCCGTGCTGGTCTCCGTAACCTTTATACCCATCTCCTTGGCCAAAACCCGTGCGTTGATGAAATTCACATCATCGGTCACCATCGCTGTCATCAATCCCTTCATAACCGCCGTCGAAACCGGGGCCAGATCAACCTTTTGAAAATCGCCGTCATAGGCGATGGTGACTTCCTTCACGGGCCCTTTGATCAACTGTGTCTGGAGAGATCCCATCTTTTCTCCCAGTTCCAGAAGCGGGCCGATTTTCTCAAGCAACTCGCCGGTCACTGACGGAACATTGACGGCGTTGACGATGGTACCCGTTTTTAGAAACGCAATAATCTGTTCGGCTACCGATACCGCCACATTGGTCTGGGCCTCACGGGTGGACGCACCCAGATGGGGGGTACAGATCACCCTGTCAAGTTCAAAAAGCGGGTTCTCACCAGGTGGTTCGGTTGCAAAAACATCCAGGGCAGCCCCGGCAACCTTCCCACTGACAATGGCTTCATGGAGGTCCGACTCATTCACGATACCGCCCCGGGCACAGTTGATGACCATGGCCCCCTCTTTCATCATACCAAAGGCTCTTTTATCCACGAAATTAAGCGTGCTCTCCATTTTAGGCACATGGACCGATATATAATCGGATCGTCGATACAGTTCTTCCAGCGAAACACTTTCAAACCCGGATGTTTCAATCTGCTCCGGTGCAATATGCGGATCGTAAACCACCACCTTCATTTTCAGCCCACGGCCACGGTCTGCAACGATAGATCCGATCTTTCCAAAGCCAATGATCCCCAATACTTTGTTGAAAATTTCCCTTCCCTGCAGCCGCTTCTTCTCCCACAGACCATCTTTCATGGTTGTCGTACCCGTGGGAATATTTCGTGACAGTGAAAGCATCATGGCGATGGCATGCTCGGCGGTGGTAACAACATTTCCTTCCGGCGTATTCATCACCGCGATCCCCTTTTTGGTGGCCGCGGGAATATCCACATTGTCGAGTCCTATCCCGGCTCTTCCGATAACCTGCAAGTTTGTTGCTTTTTCCAACAAACCTGCCGTTACCCTGGTAGCGCTCCGGATAACCAGTGCATGAAAATCACCGATAATTTCCTTGAGGGCTTCAGGTGAAAGTCCTGTATTAACATCAACTTCGATGCCTTCGGCCTCCTGGAACATCTTGATACCGATGTCACCGAGCACATCACTTACCAGCACTCTCATTTTTTTCTCCTTCTGCCATGAATACGAAACACTTTCTATAAATAAAACAGCTTCTTTGTTTTTGTGAGACCAATCATTATAGTATTCGATATTTTTTCTCAAAATTCAACTTAAATAAAATCGTTAATGGATCGATCTTTTTGGGGATAACAAAACTAAATTGCCGCCCATGGATCGTCAGGTCTCTGCTTTCGGTGTGGTATTTTCGGTAAAAGGAGGCAAGATTAACCATAGCCGTACTATAGCGGATCAGTTCGACCTGTCAAGGCAGCAAAAAAACACCCGCGCACGGTGTGCGCGGGTGTTTTAAGTATTTCACCTGAACCCAAGTAGATACCCGGGTCCAAAGTCTTGTTTTGATCATTCGATATTGCCCTTCGACCTTGCTCAGGGCGGTGAGCCTGTCGAACCGTTTAGGATTTCGAATTTCGTGCTTCG
>JAOZSO010000064.1:0-11349 GCA_029939655.1 Desulfobacterales bacterium | reverse complement strand
GGCTATAGGCAAGATGCATCATGGCATACGTCCGGATCTCGCTGTCGGAAGAAAGGTTAAAGCCGGCAAACAGTTTTTGGATTTCGTCTGGGCGTAAGAACTTAGGCGGCTTGGACAACCCATAGTGCCTTTTTGCCACGATAAAAGAGGCCAGATCTCTTTTGATGATATTTCGTTCCTGATAAAGATAGGTTAAAAAACCGCGCAGCTTTGAACGGTAGGCCCTTTGGGTAGATGGTTTAAAGGGAGCAAAAAATTGTGCCAAAAATGCATCCACATGTTCAATGACAAGACGCGTAAGATCAATTTGCTCTTTCTGTAAGTAATCATGAAAGGCACAAAGAACTCTTCGGGTTTGCCGCCTGTTGCGATCAGTCCACGATTCCTTTTGTTGATAATAAGCGAGATAGTCTTCATAAATGGTCGGCAGCTTTACTAAGTCGTCCTTTGTCGACAATGACTGTGGTATTTTCCCCTGATCAAACAGATACCGCGAAAGACCATAAATAGCAGGTCGCTGATAAGATCTACCTACTTTCCTAAACTGTCTTAGCGTATCCTTCGTAAAGATCGCTTCAAATGCACATTTCCTCTGTTTGATGAACACGCTGAACTGCTTCAATCCCCATGCATATGCTTCCCGCGTGCTCCCGGCATATCCGCTTTCAGCCATCCATTGAAGGTAGCCCTCAATCGCCCTGTCCAGATCCCTGGCAACCGTTTCAATCTCCTTAAGCCGTCTTTCGATCCTTTCAATGGTCAACATCATTTTAGCATCAATCATCTTAAACACCCTTAATGGCCTGTTGGATAAGCTGTTCAACAGGCGATCGATTCTCTCTTTTCCGTAGGTCTGGGCATTTTAGCGGCAGATCGAACACCTGGAAAAGGGTGCCGTCAAAGGCGATAAGATCTTTTTTAATCAAGTCGTCGCGGGCCATGATATACCGCTCCAGTTGCATTTGAAGCAGAGTGCATATTTTATCGTAGCTGTAGAAAGAAATACCGTTGCGGTCGCCTGCCAGTACCAGTAAAAAATACAGCAACAGCTCGTGTGGATCTAATGAGGCCAAGAAACCATCGGTAAGAAACCGGTGCGGGATAAAGCTAAAACCACCATTGATTTTTCTGACCCTTTTCGGATTGAGGGCTTTCTTCTTGATCATGACCGACTCCTTTTTTTCCTAATCTACAAGATTGGAGACGTCCATGTCGATCGCCTCTTAAAAACCCATACAGAGTAGTCGGTCGAGATATTCATTATATTCAATGTGTTACATTATTATCACCTCTTAAAATCAAAAAGAGAGTAGTCGGTGAACATGTCTAATGATTACAGCCGATTAAACTCTTATCACCTCTTAAAAACACTTTTTGAGTAGTCGCCTGGTCGATCCCGGTATTCGAATTAAAATCCACATGGATTGTTTGACGCCATCGCTGATCGAGTAGTTGCGCCAAGTACTCATGAATGATGACCGGTTGGACACCGATCAACTCTTTGACATATTCAAGCGGCATCCCTGTTCTCATCCGGCTTGCCGGTATCGTCACGGGCAATGCTGCTTCAGGGTCTCCCCTACATTGTGTGGCAGCGTCTATCTTTTTTTGAAGATAGTTGGCTTTAAAATAATCCCTGTTTTTCCTGTTCCACTCGGCGCACTTTTTCTTGTGCCATTCTCTTTTGCAATAGGCTTTACCACAGGTCATCTGCCTTTCTTTTAATCGAGGATCGGGCAGGAACCATTGCCTGCATATCCGGCAGGGGCGTTTGCGGGGGGGTGTCTTTGACATCGCAGTCTCCTTTGATGTAATAAGAGAATACGATCTTACAATGAATGATAGGAATTAGATGGATTTTTAAATCTTAAGGGAAGGAATCAGATCGGAGAGAATTAAATCAAATAACATAATAAATCTAACAACATTACTCCAGCTTATCAACAGGTTAGGCAAAACTGTGATACCATCATTGCGCCTACAACGAACCCGATTTTAGAAAAGTTGTGTTTTCGTGTTATCAATTCTTCACAATTGATTCGAAATTGAAAGACATCCTATTCGGACTGCCGAACGAAACCTTCGATAATTGACCTAAGCCGGAAATCGAAGATTACATCAAAATTGACAACCCCTCCAAACAAATGACTTTGTAACAGCACCTTTGAAACCACGGTGGCATAAATCAGTTTAGAAAATTGGGTTAATCTTGACCTGTATGTAACGGCAAATCCAAAGAGATTACTTCCTGTAATCATGAAAGTTGATCATTATCAGAAAGGAAATTTAAAGCAGACGTCAAACTTCATCAGATGAAGCTTTCCTTTATTATCAAGGCATATGGCTATTTCCGATAGCCGCCATCGACTACTTCACGAAAAAAGCAAAACCACCGTATCTTGGGGTTTGGGATAATAAGGAAAACCTGTTGATTACGCTAACAAATCTTCAAACCGGAAACTGTGATTGATGGAGACGAGCTGCATAAAATCGCGCCAAAAAAAACGAGTGATACATTATCCGAAGATCTAAATATCAGTCTCATCAATTTGCTGCCATCGGGAAGATTGTCGGGCTTGATTGGAACCACTTCATGTATTTCGATCTTTTTGGTTTTAGATCTTTTGGGAGCTTACTTTCTTGCCGGTGTTCCCCTTGCGCATAGCGCTCAAAAGCTATCGGGGGCTTTTTTATTATGATCGAGAACCATCCTTTGCATCAGGGCGGCCTGGACGGAAACCCCGACAAATATCAAGACAGCTAAAATCAGTACGCTGGCATAGAGGTTTAAAGGTAAGGCATTAACAATCATTGTGGCGCCTGTTAGAGAGGAAAGTATGATTAATGCCCAGTCAAAAAATGCGGCAGTGGTCACCGCACCAAGAATTCCTCCGATCATGAAAAACAGCCAGGGCACCAGGTCCATATGCCATTCCATCGAATATATGAGGCTTAACATAAGATAGCCGCCTGCAAAAAAACCACTTAAAATGATGGCAATTCGCTGTAGATAGATAGCCAATATCGCACCTGCAATTCCGACCACAAGACCGATAAGAAGCATTATCCAGCTCGGTTCCCCAAAGAAGGAGTGTTTGGAAATGTACAGCCCTGCAATAAATCCGACGGCTCCAATAAACAACCAAAAGAGCTTTCGTCCCAAGGTCAGAACAATCAGGCCCAGGACAATTGTAAATGAAATTACCGGCAGTCCCTGAAAGATTTTATGAAATTGATGAAGTTGATCCATCTATCCCCTCAAAGTAAGTCGTGCAGTCCGACATTAACGGAAAGCTATCTAAAAAACACATTCATTTTTTAACAATGGCGCCCAATTTTCTCCACAGCGCAGAACGGCTGATCCCCAGCAGTTCCGCTGTTTTTGATTTGTTTCCTCCTGTTGCTTCCAATGCTTTGAGGATGTGCTTTCTTTCTATTTCAGCCAGCGTTACAATGCTGTCTTCACCAACCGAAGTTGATGTGTCGACCGCGTGAAAACGGCCTGGCAGGTGTTTGGCTTCTATGGTTTGGCCATCGGTAAGAATGACGGCGCGTTCAATGAGGTGCTCAAGCTCCCTGACGTTTCCCGGGAAATCATAGGCCATAAAGACGGAGATAACCTCATCCGAAATATATTCGACCGATTTTTTAAAGTCTGTGGCATATTTATCGAGAAAATAGCCGGACAAGGGAAGAATATCGTCCCTCCGCTCGCGCAGAGGTGGGATGAAAAGCTCCATCAGATTTAATCGATGATACAGCTCTTCTCTGAATTTTCCTTCTTCTACCAATTTTTCAAGACTGTAACGGCTGGCCACGAGAATTCGCACATCAAACAAAAAACGATGGGCACCCTCCTCCCGAAACGCTTCTTTATTGTCAATTACCTTCAACATGGAAAGCTGCATTTTCATGGGCATATCTTCGATTTGATCCAGCAGGATCGTCCCGCCGGATTCCGTTCGATCAACATCTTGGTTCGAATGTACGTTGCCTGGAAATATCATCCTGCCTTGTTCGAAAAGTTCCTCAATGAGCAGATCATTGCTGAAGCACCCGCAGTTGAATGCGATGAAGCGGTGATCTTTTCTGGGACTTGAATTGTGAATGATCCTGGCCGCCAATTCTTTTCCTGTGCCGGTTTCTCAACGAAAAATAACCGTACAGTCCAGCGCTGCAACCCTTTCGATATCCCGTCTCAGTATCTGCATGACATGGGTTTCGCCGATCATTCGTAACCGCCCAAAGAGCTCGGTTTCAGGCCCACCCCTATGGATTGTCGGTGTATTCTGAATACTTGGTTTTGAGACATGGTCAGATATGATCTCGACCTTTCCCGGGCGAAACACCTCTGTCTCGCCACCCATATCGCCATCGGCTTTGTTGGAATGCGGCGTAATCACAATGGTGTTGCCGCGTTTATTGCTCTTATTAATAAAATCCCAAAAAGCTTGCATGTGATCCTTTTCGAAAAAGGCGCTGTCAATGGCTTCAGTTGCCTGTTTGACTTTTTCACTGCCATAACCGGTCAATAGAACCGACCTTAGATCCGGATAGATTTCCTTTAACTTGGCAATGGTCACCAGGCCATCCATGTCGGGCATTTTCAGATCCACGATGGCAAGATCAATGGGATTATTTTTGGCAAGCGCCAAGGCTTCCAGACCGCTGGATGCTTTGAGTGGATCGAAGCCTATTATCTTAAGGCGTTCCGCGATGGAATTTAGAAATTTTTCCTCGTCATCTACCAACAGTATTTTTTTGATTATATCTGACATTTTTGAAAAACTATTTCTTTTTAGTGTGATGAGATTCGATATCAACGGCGTTCTCCAGGTCTCCACCGGTCGCCATTCCTGCAGCCGCCATGGAATTTTCAAGACTTTGCAGCATTTTCCTTACAAAACCCCAGAATTTTCCCATGTTCTCTTTTTCGAAATAGGATGCGTTGAGGGCTTCCGTGGCCTCTTGAAGTTTTTCGTCACCATGGGCTGTCAACAGCAACGTTTTAATGTCCGCATCGATTTCTTTGAGTTTCGTAATCACCGCCAAACCGTCCATATCCGGCATTCGCTGATCGACGACGGCCACATGGATTTTGGTTGTTCGCGTGATTTCGATGGCCTCATGTCCATTTAGTGCCGAATAGGGCTCATATCCTTTCAGCCGGATCCGCTCGGCTATCTTCTCAAGGAATTTTTTGTTGTCATCCACCAAAAGAATATTGATGCTTCCTAAAGGAAGGTTCAATAAAAACGACCAGAACTTTCCCATTTCTGATTTGTGAAAAAAGGAGGAATTGAGTGCTTCGGTGGTTTCTTTAAGCTTTTCGTCGCCGTGACCTGTCAGCAGGATCGTTTTAATATCGGGCAACAATTCCTTCAACTTCGTGATAACCACCAGGCCATCCATATCGGGCATTCTTTGATCGACCACGGCAACATGCATGTGTTGCTTTTGTGCGATCTCGATAGCTTGCCGGCCATTGGTCGCGGTGAAAACGTTGAATCCTTTTATAATGGCTCTTTTAGCAACGGATTTCAGAAACTTTTCGTTGTCATCCACCAGCAGGATATTGATTTCTTTTGCTTTCATATTTCACCTTTAAATAATTCCAGATATGGGATCATTTGAAAAAACGTTGCTTATCCCCTGACAATGCATGGGAAAGGGGCAATTTATTGGGTGGCTGCAATGATGCACCTTAACTTAATGGCCGCCACTGCCCAAAATTCCGGAAGCTGCAATCGACAACACCGCGATTTCCAGGAACGCAATGACCGCGAAAATCCAGTTTTTTTGACGGATATAGCCCCTGAGCAGAACCAGAAAGCAAAAAATGGTCATCAGGCCAAGCAGGGTTAAACCGATATAGTTTAAAAAGTCCCCCTTTGCCAGCAAGGCGACCCATCCCCACCCATGGGGAGAATGAGTGATCTCGAGATAGTCGGTGACATTTTTGTCCCAAATCTTTGGAATCAATGACATCTTGACGTGGGAAGGCAATAATCCGGCCAGATATATCGCATAGGTTGTCACGAGAACAGCAATTCCAGCCCATACGCCGATAATCAGTAGGTTAGCGTAGACAATCTGTTCCCGTGACGCCTTAACACTCTGTTCTTTGTCGCTGCTTTGCATGCGTCGCCCCCTATTTCAGCGGTTTTGTCTTTATCCCAGCAACCCCAGGCCCGTTCCTTTGTCAATGGCTTTCAACCCTGCAAAAAACAGCACTGTGATAACAATATAACGTATCATTTTTGGCTTGGCAACAGCGAGGATCTTGACACCAATAAGTGAGCCCAGCATCAAACCCACGATGGAGGGAATCCCTATCAGTGGGATAACACATCCCCTGTTCAAATATATCCAGGCCGCTGATGTGTCAGTAATGGACAGTAAAAACTTGCTGGTGGCCACGGAAACCTTTAAAGGAACACCCATCAGCAGGTTGAGAACCGGCACGTTGGCCCATCCGGCGCCGAGTCCGAACATGCCGGCCAGAAGACCTACCAGAATAAACATGAACAATCCCAGTAAGGTTCTATGAGTTTTCCATTCCACGACTTCACGGGCGCCGTCATCCCAGTAGGCTCCCCCCAATCCCAGGGCCAATCCGATGGCATCCTGTTTTGTTACCACCGGCTTTTCAGTGTTCTTTGAATAAAGTAACAATATGGCTATGGCTACGATGGTTACTCCCAAGCAGACCTGAATGATGTCTGGGTTCAATGCGGAGAGATAGAGCCCGAGCATCGCGCCAGCAACAGAAAAAGTGGAGGCGATGAGGGCCACCGGCAGGGCGAGTCGCAGATTCGCCAGATTCCGCCGGAGCAGACCCGGACCGGCTGCCAACGCGCCTGCCAGCGCTACCATTAGCCCGATTCCCCTGACGAAATCGATGTGGAAGGGGAAAAAACCACTCACCAACGGTACATAAAGAACGCCGCCGCCGACACCTGCCATGACAGCCAATATGCCGAGGATAAGACAGAAAAAAAACAGAACAATCGGCCAGAACCACCAGGGTTTAGACGAGTCGATGGCTGCCGTTTGTTCCACAGCATATGCTGCCAGCGGGTTACTCAGGACCAATACAGATAAAGACACAAGCCACCGACCTGTCGAAAAAACTCGAATGTTTAACATTTAATCAACCTTTCAAATAAATGTTTACAAATGAAACCTTTTTATGTATACATGTTCTATAAAACAATAATTTAACACAGTCAATATAAAAAAGTTGCAAAATGGTACATTATAATATATTAATTGTCGACGATGAAAAACGGTACGCAAAAATGCTTGCCAAACGACTGAATCTTCGAGGCTGTGTATGCGAGGTCTGTTACAACGGGAGACAGGCGCTGGAGATTATAAAACGCAAACAATTCTTTCTTACGCTACTGGACCTTCGCCTGCCGGATATTTATGGTATCGAAGTTCTGACCCGGATCAAAGAGAGTTGCGCTACGATGCCCGTGATTATATTAACCGCACATGGGACGGAAAAAGATCGACAAGAATGCATGCGGCAAGGGGCCTACGCATTTATGCACAAACCATTGCACATTGAAGCGCTGGTAACTATTTTGGCACACATCAAAGAGACGTCTGCATGATCGACAGATTTCGCAAATTACTAAAGCTCATACGTCTGGATTTTTACCACCAGGCGGATGAGCACTTGAACCCTTATTTTACATTCGCGAATTATAACAAAATCTGGGCTATCGGCATTTTGGTTCTCGGTCTGACGGCTTTGGTTCCGTTGATTACAGTGGCAGTCATACATTACCAGTTGATTCAAAAATCGGTTGATTCGGAGCTTATTCTGCGTACGGAACGATTGACTTCCAATGCCAGAAGAGCTGTGTCCTTTTTTATGGAGGAACGGCTCAATGCCTTGAGATTCACTGTCAATGAAATTGAATATGCACAACTAACAAGCCCGGAGCACCTGTCTGAGGTCTTGAGAAACATAAAATTGGGTTTCGGCGGATTATCGGATTTGAGTGTCATCTCCCCTACCGGTACCCAAGTTGCCTATGCCGGCCCTTTCAACCTTGAGGGAAGAAACTATAGCGACCAACACTGGTTCATCGAGTGCCGCAAAAATAATTATTATGTGAGCGAAGTATTTCGAGGATACCGGGACGTACCCCACATCATCATTGCAGTGAAGTCTTTCCGTGCGGACAACACGTTTTTTATATTACGCGCCACCCTTGAAACAGAACGGCTCATACAAACGCTGACCTCCTATGAAACCGGCAAGCATGCAGATATCTTTCTGGTCAACCTGTCCGGGATCATACAAACGCCGTCAAAACACCACGGCAGCATTTTTGAGAAGATGGCCCTGCTGCCCCTACCTAAATATTCCCCGAGAACACAGACCATCACAGTCGGCGATGGTCAAGGACAATCCATTGCGGGCTATGCTTTTATTTCCACCGAAATTGCCGATACCCCTTTCATTCTCATGGTGATCAAGCAGAAGGAAGGCATGACGGGTGTCTGGGATGAATTGCTTTCCAAAATCAACTGGTTTGTTGGCCTTTGTGTTATAACTATCCTCATCGTTATAACCATTACCTGCACATTCATGGTCAACAAGATGTTTATGGCCGATAAGGACAAGGCTGAAACGCTGGCATTGGTGGAGCAGAACTGTCAGTTGGCATCAGTTGGTCAGCTGGCAGCCGGTGTCGCCCATGAGATCAATAATCCGCTGGCATTGATCAACGAAACAGCCGGCTATATAAAAGATCTTTTCACCATCGCCGAAACATACCATCAGGACGACGAATTGATGGAGAACATCGATTCCATTTTGGAAGCGGTGGAGCGGTGTGGTCGAATCACTGGACAACTTCTCGGGTTTGCACGAAAATTCGATATCAAAATCCAAAAGATCAACTTAAAAGAGATTATTTCCGATGTGCTTAATTTTCACAACAAAGAGGCTGAATACCGAAATATTAAAGTAAATGTGGACATACCGGAGGAGAATATTGAAATTGAAAGTGACCGTGGAAAATTACAGCAGATCTTGCTGAATTTGGTTAACAATGCTTTTCAGGCCATAGATGAAGGGTGCCGACTGGATATCATAGCCAAGCGCGAAGGGCTTGACAGCGTTGTCATTTCCATAAGTGACAATGGCTGTGGTATGCCGGAAGAAACCCTGCCGAAAATATTCGAACCTTTTTTTACCACAAAAGAACGGGGCAAGGGAACCGGACTGGGGCTCGCCATCACGAGCGGGCTTGTTACAAAGCTTCACGGAAATATCTCGGTAAATAGCAAACAGAATGAGGGCACAACCTTTACCATTACCCTGCCGATTCGTACTCAGGAGGAATTGCGCGACAATGAAAATTCTTTTGGTGGATGACGAGAAAAAATTTGCCATAATGCTGTCCAAACGGCTGGCATTACGTGGAATTGACGTCGATGTTGTCTTTACTGGCGAAGACGCCGTGAAAAAAACCGAAATCAACCGATACGACGTGGCCATTCTAGACGTCAAAATGCCGGGAATCGGTGGGATCAAGTTAAGACGGAAATTGATAGAATTGAATTCCGAAATGAAAATTATTTTTCTCACCGGCCATGGATCAGAAAGCGATTTCAAGATTGGTTCAGCTGAAGCCGCTTACTATCTCTCGAAACCACTTCATATTGAAACATTAATTAAAATTCTCCACAAGGTAGCCGGATAGACGATCGCGTACCCAGGGCCCGATGGTTCAACCCCTTAGTTGGGGTCAATTTACTGAATGAGCAAGCATTAGCGTTTAATCCCGTTTTTTCGAGGATACAAAAAAAGTAGAAGGAGACGTCATGAACAATGCCATTGATATTCAAAATAACCAAGACCTGGCGTTTTTTGGAAAAATCAATGCCAACATATCGCATGAACTGAAAAATATCCTTGCCATTATTTCTGAAACAGCCGGACTCTTAAATGATCTGACGGTATTGGCAGAAAAAGGCAAAAAGATTGACATGGACATGTTCAGGACGTGCAGCCAGGATATTGAAGAAGAAATTCAACGTGGTTTTGCAACCGTTAAGCAGATGAATACCTTTTCCCACAGCGTGGATACGTCGGTTAAAAGTGTAAACCTCTTGAATATACTTAAGCTGATGATTAACATTGCCGGTTTCTTGAGTTATGCGAGTAAGACCCGGGTGAACGCTCCCCAAGATGCTGAACTGATGATTTTGACATGTCCGTATCAGCTCCAACATCTGATATATCAGGTGCTTGTAGTTGCATTTAAGACAACGGGAACGGGGGAAGAGATTCAGATCTCCATATACCCGGAAAAAAACGGCGATGTCAGAATAATCTTTTCAGATCTTGGAGAATTATATGATGAGAAATTTCCGATCGATAAAATCCTTGCAATTGCTGCGTCAATTGATGTCAAGATTTTTATAGCCGATGATTTTCAAACTTTCGATCTCCTTATACCAGAGGCTATTAAAACAGTAACAATGATGGGGGCCCATGATTAGAGGAACAACTTGCATGAACAGAAGTGAGGGAGGATGCCATGAGCACTGAAAACAAAATAAAGCTATTGATGGTTGATGACGAGGTTAAATTTTTGAAGTCCATTTCCAGTCGGCTTGAGCTTCAAGACTTTGATGTTACCAGCGCTTCAAACGGAGAAGAAGCCATCGTGTGCGCTGAAAATGGTTTTTTTGATGTGGCGGTTGTAGACTTCAGGATGCCTGGAATAGACGGCGTTCAAGTCTTGAAGAAACTCAAAGACAGACATAAATATCTTGAAATCATTATTCTGACCGGTCATGCGACGATCGATTCGGCGGTTGAATCCACAAAACTGGGTGCGTTTCAATATATTGAAAAACCCTATGCTTTTGATAAGCTAGTTGAAACCATCAAGGATGCTTACGAGGCCAGGTTAAAAAGAAAATTTGCGCATAACACAAAGCGAAACAGAGAAATTCAGAAGCTGTCGATTGGATCGTCTCCATTGGGCATACTCAAGGCATTAGCCCGCCTGGATGATGAGGAGAAATAGATTGTTCGGATATTCATTCAGCAAAAGCCATAACTCATTATATTTTGCATGAACCGATGTATATGATTTTGATCATTCAATAGGCAAATAAAATCGTAAGTGGATTTTGGTTTTAGAGGGTCTGCTTAGTAAGGAGAGGGATTTTGCAAAAGACGCACGTTTTACTGGTGGATGACGAAAAAGAGTTTGTTGATTCAATGAAAGAGCGCTTAGATTTAGCCGGGTACTCTGCGACCGCCTGCTATGATGCAGAGCAAGCACTGAAAGAGGTGCAATCTAAAGAGTA
>JAOZSO010000476.1:0-3014 GCA_029939655.1 Desulfobacterales bacterium | reverse complement strand
AATGCGAGATTACGCCACGAGCTGGCTAATAAAAATTATCCTCGGGGCCATCGTGATTGTATTTGTTTTCTGGGGAGTTGGGAGTTTTCGAAACCGAAAATCCAATGTTATTGCGAGTGTCAATGGTGAAGCCATCTCTCTTGAGGAATACCGGTCCACATACAACAACCTGCTGGAACAGATGCGACAAAGGTTTGGCGACAACCTGAACGAAGAGGTGCTGCAGATGCTTCAGTTGGATCAGCAGGCACTGGACCAGTTAATTGAGCAACGACTCCTGATGCAGGAAGTGGCAAGGCTCAATTTCAGGGTAACGGATGAAGAGGTTGTCAGAGTCATCCAAAATATCAGCTCTTTTCAAACCAATGGCGTGTTCGACAGCCGTCTCTATACGACTGTTTTGAACTACAACCGGATGACGCCCGAAGGTTTTGAATCGGCCCAAAAGGCAAGACTGCTTATCGAAAAGCTGCGCACCTATCTTTTCAACAACTTCCAGGTATCGGAAAACGAGCTGAGAGAATATTATGACTGGAAAAACGTAACGGTGTCCATCGATTATGTTCTTTTCGATCCAGGTACATATCAGGAGATCGAGCTGACTGACGAAGTCCTGGAGACGTATTTCAACAGCCATAATGAATCTTACAAGACCGATCCCCTGTTGAAGGTTCAGTATCTTCATTTTGATCCGCAAGACCACAAAGCTGAGGTTCAAATTTCCGCGGAAGACATAGAAATCTATTATTTTGACAATCGAGAAAAATTCGCGACACCAAAAACGGTTGAAGCCAGGCACATCCTCTTCAAGGTAGATGCCGAAGCACCCAAGGAAGCGATTGATGCGGCGAAGGCCAAAGCCGAAGATGTCCTTGGACGGGTTCGAAAAGGAGAAGATTTTGCATCCATGGCCAAACAATACTCCGAAGGGCCATCTAAAGAAAATGGCGGTCAATTAGGTGCTTTTAAGAAAGAAGATATGGTGGCACCATTTTCTGAAAAGGCGTTTTCCATGAAACAGGGCGAGGTGAGCGAGCCGGTGCGAACCCAATTCGGGTGGCATTTGATAAAAGTGGAGAAGGTCAACGAGGCATCGGTCCAGCCCCTGGAAGAAGCTAAAAAGACCATTCGGGCGACCCTTACGGACGATCAGGCAAAAACCCTGGCCTATGACAAGGCAGAGGCGTTTTACGAAACGACCCTGGAGGGGGACCAGCTTGCCGGAGTTGGAAAAGAAATGAGCCTGGAGGTCAAGACCACGGGGCTTTTTTCCATGGTGGGGCCTGAAAAAAACATCAAAAACCGGAAAGCGTTTGCCGATGCGGCCTTCGCTCTTTCCTTGAATCAGATCAGCGAGATACAGGATTTTGATGATGGGTTTTACATTCTTCAGGTCGTTGAATCCATTCCCGGGAAGATACCGGAGCTGGGGTCTGTAAAGGAAGCTGTTACCAGGGACCTGATGAAAGAAAAACAGGCTGCCGTGGCGGAGGAAGAGGCAAAAGCGCTCCTGGCTGTGCTGAAAAGCGGCACAACTGCCGGTAACACCGGATCCGACATGGGAGTTGCCTTTAAAACCACCGACTATTTCAAGCGCAATGACCAGATAAAGGGCATTGGCTGGGAAAGCGAGATTTCCCAGAAGGCCTTTACACTTTCATTGGCTCAACCGCTTTCGGAGGATATTGTCAGGGGGAAAAACGGGTTCTATGTTATTCGTCTCAAAGATCGAAGATTACCGGATCCGCAGGGATTTGATAAAGAAAAGAAACTGCTCCAGGAGACCCTGAGCAATCAAAAGAAATTGAAAGCCTTTAATTCATGGCTGTCAGAGATGCGTAAAAAAAGTGAAATTACAATTCAAGAGGGGTTTGAACCGAAATAGCGAGCGTATTCCCCGTAGCTTGTTGCAGGGTTCTTCAATAACACAGCGGCAGTGCCGTTCAGGGATACTGCTTTTAGGTGGATGAGGGATGGGTGACGGTATGGCGAAATCAAAACGTGACACCAGTGCAGAACAATCACATATCATCAAAAAATGCCCCGAATGCTATACCTATATCCCCCTGGATGCTTTAAAATGTCCATCATGCAAAGTAAGGGTCGGTAGAGTCGACAAGCATGGTATGGCCACCAGAAATACGAACTGGGGCAGTTATATCATCTGTATTCTTGCCTGGGTGGCATTTGTGATTTACATATGGTTCGCTTTTTTTCGAGCGTGATAATGGCAAACCTTACCCAAAAAGATAAAGCTTTTCTGGTGCGGCTGGCCCGATCCGTTATCGAGGCGGCGCTGGACACGGGTCAAAAAGAAGCCCTGCCGGATGATGTCTCGGAAGCGGTAATGAAAAAAGGTGGCTGCTTTGTGACGCTTCACAAAAAAGGCGCCTTGAGGGGCTGTATCGGGACCATCGAACCGGTGCAATCCCTGGTAAAAGGCGTGGAAGAAAATGCCATCAATGCCGCCTTCAAGGATCCACGGTTTTCGTCCCTGCGTATCGAAGAGCTTCCAGACATCGATCTGGAAGTCAGTGTCCTCACCGTACCCCAAAAGCTGATATTTAAAGATTCTGAAGACCTCAAGCGTCAGCTAAGGCCCGGCATTCATGGGGTAATCCTGTCCAGCGGCTGGCGGAGTTCCACATTTTTGCCCCAGGTCTGGGATCAACTCCCCGACCCGGAACTTTTTTTAAGGCACCTGTGCGAAAAAGCGGGTCTGCACGGAGACTGCTGGCAGGATCCGGAAACGGAGATCGAGGTGTATGAAGCTGTTTATTTCTCTGAATAAAATCGCTGGGCAATTTTATGGTTTGTTGGGTTACTTGGGTTTATTGTGTTTATTGAGTTGCGGACGGTTATTGGTCGACCTCAATAGCCAGCTACCCTGAACGGAGAACAACCCTATAAACACAACAAACTCAACAAACACAATGAACAGATAGTCCCTCGGCCCATTAGTGGCTTTTTAGCAGTTTAGGCTGTAGGCTGTTAGGTGCCCTTCGCTGATAGCT
>JAOZSO010000063.1:0-11479 GCA_029939655.1 Desulfobacterales bacterium | reverse complement strand
TGAGGATACGAAAAATGACCGATACGTTAAAAAACAAAGCTATCATAACGGCGGCTCTCACAGGCTCGATTCATACCCCATCCATGTCGCCCTACCTTCCCATCACGGCACAGCAGCTGATCGATGAATGTCTGGCTGTCCACGAAGCAGGCGGGGCAGTCGCCCACGTTCACACGCGGGACCAGGAGACGGGGATACCCAATGCCGACCAGGATGTCTATATGGAAGTAGCCACTGAGGTGAAGAAGCATTGTGACCTCATCCTGTGCACGACTACCGGTGGTAAACTCGGGGAACCCGTGGCGAAGCGGGTCCGCGTCGCGTCCACGCTGAAGCCCGAACTGGCGTCGCTGAATGCGGGATCGATGAATTTTGCCTTATTTCACATAGCCGACAAGATACAGGATTATCAATTTGACTGGGAAAAGCCGTACCTTGCGGGAACAGATGATTTTATCTTTCCCAACACCTTCAAAACCATGCGCGAGTTTCTGGAAACGTTTGAGGCCACGGGAACCAAGCCTGAGTTTGAAATCTACGATATGGGCATGATCAACAATTTGGCCTTTTTAATCCGAAAGGGGATCGTCAAAAAGCCGGTTTACATGCAATTTGTCCTGGGCATTCTCGGCGGCATGCCGGCAACATCGGAAAATCTGGTATACTTGGTCGATACCGCCCGCAGGCAAATCGGTGATTTTGTGTTTTCGGTATGCGCTGCCGGCAACCACCAATTCCCCATGTGCACCCAGTCGCTGATTATGGGAGGAAACGCACGTGTCGGCCTGGAAGATAATCTCTATCTGGAAAAAGGTGTTTTAGCAAAGAGCAATGCCGAGCAGGTAGCAAAAATCATCCGAATCGCCCGGGAACTTGGTATCGAACCGGCTACACCAAGTGAAGCCCGCCGGATTCTGGGGTTGAAAGGCCTGGACCAGGTAGCTTTTTAAAGGTGACATGAAGTGCCGTCAGGGATCGAGTTGAGGAGAACAATCTATGAATTTCGCTGATAAGGTTTTAGACACGATTCTTTTTGGTATGGGGCAAGCCATAAGAATGACCGCGGCAAGACACAGCTCATTTAAAAAGCGCATACGCGGTAAGGATTTTATTGCTCAAATCAAGACGCTGGACGGTTCTACAGGCCGATATTTCATCTTTCAGCCTAAAATATTTAGCTCCAGGAAAGGAATCCATGCCAAAGCCGATGTCAACTATATTATCAGCAATTCGAAGTTGGCCGTAAAGCTTTTTACGCCGCCACGAGACCAGCTGGACATGATCAATGCAGCCAAAGACGGGCATGTTATGGTCGAAGGCCCGGATGAATTGGCCATGTGGTTCAGTCAAACGCTGAATCTGCTGTTTACCACCGGGACAAAATACGGGACGGAAATGGATGACGGGGTGATGCGCTACACCAGCAACACAAATGGCGGGCCGATTTTCGTTTATGTGAAAGACAACAAGATCATCCGCATCACCCCAATCGAGTTTGATGATATGGATGCTCCTCCGTGGACGATTCATGCCAGGGGCAAGCGATTTACACCCCCACGAAAGACCACCGTTTCTCCGCATACCATGGGCTGGAAATCAATGGTCTACTCAAAAGATCGAATCCTTTACCCCATGAAGCGGGTCGATTTCGATGTCAATGGTGAGCGCAATCCCCAAAATCGGGGTATATCTGAATATGAGCGGATTTCCTGGGATGAGGCCCTTGATCTGGTAGCCGGTGAGATCAAGCGGGTTAAACGCGACTGCGGACCGGGGGCCATCTTGAACGGCAGCGGATCCCACCACACCTGGGGGCATCTGGGGTACTGGCTCAGCGCACGATTACGTTTTTTTAACTCTCTTGGTTTTACGCCGGTGGTGCACAATCCGGATAGTTGGGAGGGATGGTACTGGGGAGCTATGCACCATTGGGGGCACAGCGCCCGCCTGGGAGCCGGCGAGGCATACGGGACCATTGAGGACTGTTTGCAGGAAGCCGAGATGGTGGTCTTCTGGTCGAGCGACCCGGAAGCGACCAGCGGTGTATACGGTGCCTTTGAAGGTACCGTCCGTCGCCAGTGGCTCAAGGAAGTGGGGATGGAACTGGTCCACATCGATCCGTTCTACAACCACACGGCAGCCCTTCTGGGCGGTAAATGGCTGGCCCCCAGACCGGCCACCGGGAATGCCCTGTCGCTGGCGATTGCCTATGTCTGGATCACGGAAGATCTGTACGACAAAACCTATGTGGCCGACCGTACGGTTGGGTTTGACCAGTGGAAAGACTACATTCTGGGAAAGGAAGACGGCATTCCCAAAACACCCGAGTGGCAGGAAAAAGAAGCCGGTATTGCCGCAAAGGATGTGCGTGCACTGGCCCGGCAGTGGGGCACCAAAAAAACGTACCTGGCAGCTGGAGGGATCAATGGCTTCGGCAGTGCCTGCCGTTGTGCAACCGGTAACGAATGGGCGCGCTCAATGGTATGCCTGATGGCCATGCAAGGCCTGGGGAAACCCGGAGTCAACCTGGGCGGTATGCAGCAGGGAACACCGGTGGACCATCGATTCTATTTTCCCGGATATGCGGAAGGCGGTTTATCCGGAGACTACCAGGGTACGGCGATGGCTGTCAGCCTTTATCAGCGCATGCCCCAGCTGCCGACAGTCAATACGGTGGCCCAGAGAGTGCCCCGCCTCAAAATACCCGAAGCCATCATGGATGGCAAATGCGAGGGCTATCCCACCGATCCATTTACGATAGAGGGGCAGTTCCTCAAATTCGGATACCCCACACCCGGGCATTCTCCCGTCAAGCTCTACTATAAATACGGCGGATCCCATTTTGGAACCATGAACGAGACCAATCGTTATGTCAGGGCCTACCGTTCCAACGGTCTGGAGTGTGTTGTCAACCAATCCATCTGGTTTGAAGGCGAAGCCAAATTTGCAGACGTCATTCTTCCGGCCTGCACCAGTTTTGAGCGATGGGATATCAGTGAATTTGCCAATTGCGGCGGATATATCCCGCATTGCTATAATCAGTGCAATCACCGGGTGGCCGTGATCCAGCACAAATGCATCGAGCCGTTGGGGGAGTCAAAATCAGACTTCATGATTTTCCTGGAAGTGGCCAAACGGTTAGGTCTGGGTGCCCCTTTTTCAGAAGGTATGACAGAACTGGACTGGTGCCGGCGTTTATTCGATGCCACGGATCTGCCCGGGAAAATTTCCTGGAAGAAATTCCTTAAAAAAGGCTATTACGTCATCCCGGCACCACCCCTTGCCGAAAGGCCCAACGTTTCCTATCGCTGGTTCGCCGAGGATCGTTTAAAAGACACGCCGGATCTCACACCCCTGCCGGGGGATTATACGGAACAGTGGCGGCGCGGTTTGCAGACACAGTCCGGGAAACTGGAGTTTGTCTGCTCAAGCCTTGAGCGATTCGATCCGAATGATCCGGAAAGGCCGACGATGACGAAATACATCCCATCCTGGGAGGGCCATCACAGCGGCGCCTTATACCAGAAATATCCACTGCAGCTGATCTCACCGCATCCCCGGTTCAGTTTTCATACAATGGGCGACGGCAAGGACAGCATCATCAACGATATCAAGGATCATCGTATACTTATCGATGGATACTACTACTGGATCGTGCGTATCAATTCACGAGATGCCGAAGCACGCAGCATAAAAGCCAATGACCTGGTCAAGGTGTTCAACGACAGAGGCGCCGTCATCTGTGCCGTGCAGCTTACGGAACGGCTCCCGAAGGGTACGGTGCATTCTTACGAATCCTGCGCCGTCTATGATCCTGTCGGCGAACCGGGCGAATCGCCGGACCGCGGTGGTTGTATCAACCAGTTGACGCCAAGCCGGATGATTATCAAGAAGTCCCATGCCACGGCATCGAACTCATGCCTTGTGCAGATAGAAGCATGGCAGCCTGAAGAGGAGGAAGCCTCATGACGAAATGGAATCTCATTATCGATATTGAAAAATGTGAAGACTGCAACAACTGCTTCCTGGCGTGCAAAGATGAACATGTGGACAATGAGTGGCCGGGGTATACGGATTCTCAGCCGCGTCACGGTCATCGCTGGATCAATATCCTGCGTAAAGAGCGCGGGCAGTTTCCCCTGATCGACGTCGCCTACCGCCCGACACCCTGTATGCACTGCGATGATGCGCCTTGTATTGCTGCAGCCGAAGGAGGGGCAATATCCAAAAGAGATGACGGTATTGTGCTGATCGATCCGCGGAAGGCAAAGGGACAAAAAAACCTGGTAAAATCCTGTCCTTATGGCGCTATCTGGTGGAACGCAGAGAAGAATGTCCCCCAAAAATGCACTTTGTGCGCGCATCTGCTTGATGCCGGCTGGAAGGAGCCGCGCTGCGTGCAGGTGTGCCCCACAGGTGCTCTGAAGATCGTAAGGGTAGATGACAGTTCAATGCAGGCGCAGGTCGAGAATCAGGACCTGGAAATTCTTTTTCCGGAACAGCAGACCCGCCCCCGTGTATACTACAAAAACCTGCATCGATATGCGTGCTGCTTCATCGCCGGCAGCGTGTCGGTTAAAACAGGTGAAACGGTTGATTGTGCCCAGGGAGCAGCAGTTGCTCTGGTCAAAGATGATGCTATTGTCGCAAAGGTGATAGCTGACAATTATGGTGACTTTAAATTCGACAAAATAGAACCAGGCAGTGGAACATACCGGCTGAAGGTAGCCTATAAAGAATATGCTGCGAGAACCATTACCGTTGAGCTGGCTCACAGCGTTAGCTTGGAAGATATTGTTTTCGGGTAACTCCTCGTTGGCAAACCATTCACCGCTCGTCTAAAAATTTAAGTTGTTTTTCCATGGTTTTTTTTAACATCAACGGTCAGCCCATATAGTAACGCCGTTAAGACAAGGCTCACGCCGAAAAAAACAAATGCAAATAGAATTAGTAGCCAAGTACCCTTGGGCAACACTGACAGTATAATCAGAATGCCCGCCATTGTGACCAATCCTGTGATAATGACATATTTTCTTGAAAGAAGAATCCTGTCAGATATCCATCCACAAATTGGGCTACCGATAATCAGGCCGATGCTCATGGCCAAAAGCAGGTTGCCGGTCATATACGGGGAAAGGCCCATGGCAGCCATGAGAAATGGACCTGCCCAAAGTGCCTGAACCGAGGCATAGTACCCTGCTTCAGACCTTGACCCTTCCGACCCTTTGTGATTTAAATCAATCCAACGGGTTGTGTTGAATGACTCCCGCATGAAATGAATTTTTTCGGAGAAGCCATAATCTATGGATAAAATCATTGTCGAAGGCGGCCGACGTCTGGAGGGTGACGTCATAGTCAGCGGTGCAAAAAATGCAGCACTGCCCATCCTGGTATCTGCCCTCCTGACCGATGGATGGAATACTTTCAGCAATGTGCCGGCGCTTATGGATATTGAAAGCACCAAAAAGTTATTGTCTACTCTTGGCGCCCAGGTAACCGCTGAAAACGGAACGGTTCGCATCAATTCCAGCGGACTCAACAGCCATGAAGCACCGTATGACCTGGTTCGGAAAATGCGAGCGTCCATACTGGTTCTTGGACCGCTGCTTGCCAGGCTTAAAAAGGCGCGGGTATCGCTGCCGGGCGGTTGTGCCATTGGAGCGCGACCAATCAACCTTCATTTGAAAGGATTGGCCAGCCTCGGGGCCAAAATCGAGCTCAAGCATGGATACGTGGAGGCCTCTGCACCCCACCTGGTGGGCAGTGATATTTATCTCGACATACCCACCGTGACGGGTACGGAAAACCTGATGATGGCAGCTGCTTTGGCAGAGGGTAAAACCATTCTGCGGAATGCGGCCTGTGAACCGGAAGTGGTCGCCCTGGCGGATGTTCTGAACCGGATGGGTGCCGATATCCGGGATGCAGGCACCGCTATGATGACAATTCATGGCGTGCCTTTTCTCAGCCCGGTATCTGCATCGATTATACCGGACCGTGTCGAAGCAGGTACGCTGATGATTGCCGCTGCGTTGACCCGTGGTTCGGTCAAGATATTGGGATGCGAACCAAATCACCTCCAGGCGGTCATCCACAAGCTGAGACTCGCCGGAGCTGTCATCGATATCGATGGGCCCAGTGTACGTGTTTCAGGGCCGGAAGATATCGCGAGCATCGATGTCAAAACGCAGGTATATCCAGGATTTCCCACGGATATGCAGGCTCAGTTCATGGTTCTGATGTCTGTGGCCAGGGGATTGAGCATTATTTCCGAAACCATATTCGAAAACCGTTTCATGCATGTCAGTGAACTTAAACGGATGGGGGCGGGTATTACCATATCCGGCAATACCGCTCTGATTAAAGGGGTACCGGTTCTTTCCGGCGCGCCGGTAATGGCATCGGACCTCAGGGCCAGTGCATCACTGATTCTGGCCGGACTCGTGGCAAAGGGGACCACCGAAATCAGCCGGGTGTATCATCTGGACCGGGGATACGAGGCACTGGACCAGAAACTGACCGGCCTGGGAGCGGTGATAAAGCGAGTACGCGTTTAGCCTTCGGCTGTCATTAGCACTTCGTGCGACATTTTGCCTTCGGCTGTCATTTATAGTCATTTGCCCTTCGGGCGCAATTAGCGCTGCGCGCGTCATTTATTGCTGCTTATAGCTGATAGCTTTGTGCTTACCTAAAACATAACACCTAAAACCTAAAACACGATCTATGTTCCCTATAACCCTATGTCTCTTCCCATCTACCGCCCCATCATTTGGCTGACGATTTCGATGATTGTTGGAATCATTGCGGGTGAAGCATGTCCGGGGTACAGCCGATGGGTGTTGGCGCCGGCCGTAGCAGTCGGCGTAGCCCTGGTGGTTAGCCTGAAGCGGAAGGTGCCGGCCTTGTTGTTACCACTCCTTTTCTTTAGCGGTATCGGTTACCTTTCTATCCAACCCTGGGTTGAACCTCGCTTCCCGGATCATCACATTCGGCATTTTGTTGATTCAAAGGCCTGTAAAATTACCGGCACCATTCTGGACAAGCCTGTTTATGACCGCAACAGAACCCGGTTCGTTATGGAGGTCGTTTCGATCGTGCAAGACGGGAGTCCTGTCCCCGCCTGCGGGCGGCTGCGTGTTACGGTTTCTAAGGGTCCCATCTCCTTGTCAAAAGGAGACAAGGTCTCTTTTTTCGGTCGTCTCCGCTCTATCCGAAATTTCAACAACCCCGGCGGGTTTGATTACGAGCGCTATATGGCCTTTCAACGTATCTGGGCCCGCAGCTATGCTGCTGTAGAAAAACTGTCCATCCAGTCAAGAGGAAAGGCATCCACAAGGATGGCTGTTTTCGATGATCGCCGTACCAGGATTTCTGAAATGATCGATGGCCTTGGGACCGAAGCCCCGGGAAGCTCACAAAGTGTCAAGGCGGTGTCCCGGGCGCTTTTGATTGGAGATCGCAAAGGGATTTCAACCGCCTTACGGGAAAAATTCAATCGTGCCGGTGTGGGACATCTCCTTGCCATATCGGGACTTCACATCGGAATTGTGGCGACCGTGACGTTTACAATCTTTCGTTGGATTGTCGCATGGCTTTCGCCTGTTTTATGGGCAGGTTGGACCAGAAGAACTGCCGCCATCCTGACTTTTGTGCCGGTACTGGCGTATGGTTTTCTGGCGGGAATGTCGCCTTCGACCCAACGGGCGGTTATCATGGTGAGTATTTTTCTGCTGACCCTCCTCTTTGACAGGGACCAGGACCTGATCAACACCATTTGTGTTGCCGGCATGCTGATTCTCGTCATCAACCCACCTGCACTGTTTTCCATATCGTTTCAACTCTCTTTCGCGGCAGTGCTGGTTATCGTGTCAGGCATGTCACTGATGCGACCCATTCTGCAAAAAACGAAAGGCGTCAAGGCGACTCTGATTACCAAAGGTGTTGCTTTTATGGCCGTCACTCTTTTTGCCACAGTGGGTACGGCACCACTGGTTATGGCATATTTCAATCAGGTTTCTCTCATCGGCATTGTTGTGAATATCATTGCCATACCGCTGGTGGGGTTTTTAGCAGTTCCCCTGGGGCTGCTGGCTGTTTTTATCCAGGTGTTCAGCACGGGTGCCGCATCGGCGTGCCTTCAATTGAGCCATTGGGTTCTTGAGAAAGCAATTCTGGTCATCGATTTTTTTTCCGGATTGCCTGCTGCCGCCCTGGAAACCATCACACCCAGTCTTGTTGAAATCAGTCTTTTTTATCTGATGCTTCTGGGTGTCTTCAGCTGGCTTTCTGCAAGGCATCGGGAAAAACAGTCAAATCTGTCAGTTGGCATGAGACGAGGCTTTGCCTATGGGATGATCCTCTTTGCTGTCTTTGGTGGGGTCTTGGATGCCGGGTACTGGATTCATCAGCGGTTCCTGCATAAAGATCTTCGCATCATGATATTTGACGTGGGTCAGGGAAGCGCAGCACTTCTTGAATTGCCCGGGGGACGCAACCTCCTCATCGACGGGGGAGGCTTTGCAGATAATGCTGTTTTTGACACGGGTAAATATATCATTGCCCCATACCTCCTGCGAAATAAGATCAAGACCATCCATACCCTTTTTTTGTCACATCCCAACAGTGACCACTTAAATGGCTTGATATATATTGCCGAGCATTTTAATGTAGAGCAGGCCATCACGAACAATGAATCATCCCCGACCATGGGGTATCAATTGTTTGTCGAAGCTTTGAAAAAGTACGGCATTGACGCACCGGGGTACCGGGCGTTGGAACGCATCACAACGGTTGCGGGTACGAAGATAGAAATTCTCTATCCCCCAGAAGACTTTTTAGAAAAGACCTTGCAGGAGAAGTGGCGAAATAAGAATAACAACTCTCTGGTGGTCAAGGTATCCTATGGTCAGCATGCATTTCTGTTTCCGGGTGATATCATGGCCAAGGGCGAAAAGGCGCTGGTTGCAGCAGCCGGGAAAAACCTGAAGAGTACGGTTCTGGTGTCACCCCACCACGGGAGCGGTTCTTCGAGTACGCCCCTTTTGATAGAACAGGTCAACCCGGAGACCGTTGTGGTATCCTGTGGCTGGATGAACCGATTTAAGTTTCCTGATAGAGCTGTTTTGCAGCGCTATGAAGCCATAGGGGCCAAGGTCTTGCGAACCGACATCAATGGTGCGGTACAGATACGGACAGATGGGCAGGAAATGAGTATCCGAACGGCTATAAGCAAACACTAAACACAAAATACCAAACACAAAATACTAAATACTAAACACAAAAACATGAATCCAATGTTTGAACAGATAGAGTCATTGTTTCACCCCCGTTCGGTGGCCATCGTCGGGCTTCCCAGGGGGTTGAAAACAGGCAAACTGTTTCTTCTGGCGCTTCAGGACCAGAAATTTACCGGGGACATCTACCCGGTGAATCCGAATGTCGACGAGATTGACGGCCTCAAAACCTACCCAAGCGTATCGGCCATTCCAGGACCTGTGGATCTGGCAATTGTGCTGGTACCGAGTCAATATACACTGCCGGTTATCAAGGAATGCGTGGAAAAGGGTGTCAAGGGCGCCATCCTGTTCACGGCTGGATACAGGGAAACCAATACTCAGGAGGGCATCGATCTTGAAAAGAAGATCGTCGCGATCGCCCGCTCGGGGAGAATGCGGATCATTGGACCGAATGGTATGGGGTTTTACGTGCCCCGGTCAGGGTTATCTTTTTTCCCGGAACTTTCCAGGAGACCGGGAAGCGTGGGCATGATATCCCACAGCGGGTCTCTGACCAATATTTTAGGGCGCATGGCATCGGAAAAGGGCATTTATTTCAGCAAAGTGGTGAGTATTGGCAATGCGTGTGATCTCGCCGTAACAGACTTTCTGGATTACTTTAAAGTTGACGAAGAGACGGCTGTCATCGGGGGCTATATAGAGGGTATCCCCAATGGCCCGGCATTTTTAAACGCTCTCAAAAGTACTTCTCTGAAAAAGCCGGTTATCCTCTGGAAGGTAGGCATGACACCGGAAGGATCCCGGGCGGCAACGTCTCATACCGGTGCATTGGCCGGTTCAAGAGAAATCTGGCAGGCTGTGATTCGGCAGGGGGGAGCGGTTTCGGTTTCCGGGTTCGAGGCTTATCTGGACGCGCTCATGGCATTTTCACTCCTGCCTTCACAGGTCGGGGATCGACTGGCTATTCTTTCCGGTCCGGGCGGGCTGGCTGTATCCGCTTCCGAAGCCTGTGGAAAAGAGGGGCTTAAACTGGCCGAACTGCTGCCTGAAACGAAGAAAACGCTGAAGGGAATAATTCCGCCCACCGGCACGAGTTATAAAAATCCGGTGGATGTGGGACTCATGGCCTCCCTGGATATCGATATCTATATCAATGCTGCCCGGAAAATCGCCGGGGACCCGGGTGTAGATGCCCTGGTCGTTATTGGTGCAGGCCTGACGCCCGAAACAAATGAAGCCTATACCTCGGGACTCATCCAGGCCCAAATGGAATGCGGCAAGCCATTTCTGCTGGTAAAGATACCCGGTTTTGACAAGGATCTGGCCAAACAATTCTGCGAGTCGGGCCTCCCCTTTTTCGATTCGGCCGAGCGTGCCATGCGGACCTACGCGTCCGTGAAGCGATACCGGGGCTGGCAGGAAAAACAGATAAAATCATGAACATTGCCATAGTGTTGTGCGCAGGTTTTGCCACCCGGATGTACCCGCTTACAAAAGCGTTTCCCAAACCGCTGTTGAAAGTGGCCGGCAGGCCGGTCATCGACTATCTAATGGATCAACTCGTCGAACTTCCCGATCTCCATGCGATATATCTTGTCAGCAATGAAAATTTTTATCCTCACTTTACCGAGTGGAAGCGATCTTGGGAATATAATGAGAGATTGCGTTGCCCCGTGTTTGAGCTGCTGAATGACGGGTTTCCCTGCCACGGGCAGTAAATGCTTAGGGTAATCACGTGTCAATGGATACAAGCGGGTTGCAAAACCGGCACAAAGCAATATGGCAAACAATAAAAATCTCCTTAAGAAAGTGTAGAAACATTAAACCGGCCATCCGCAAAACTCAAGCCGAGTTGTCTTGGCGGTCTGCGGAAGTTCGCTTTAAAGCCGGCCAAAACTCGCTCCTAAGTCCATTGATTCGTAAATACGGTCACGTATTTATTCACTCAGGACTAAGTGCTGAGTGAGCAATCGCCTTGAACTATTTTCGCAAAATACGTCACAATAATTGCGAATCGAAGCACTAAGGCGCCGTAAGGCCCGCCGCTGCCGATCGTATTTAAATATGTTTATCGGAAGAATTCTATTTTATCAAGTTTAAGCTGAGACGCGGATAATAGTTTGACCAGTGTAATAGCTTGCTGATAATATACTTTTTACCTCCAAAAGATAAGGAATTACGCTATGAAACGATCGATTATAAAGAGTACCGGCAGGTATGTACCCGATAGACATGTCGCAAAC
>JAOZSO010000475.1:1490-3044 GCA_029939655.1 Desulfobacterales bacterium | reverse complement strand
AATAGCCAACCCCGTCATGCCGGACTTGATCCGGCATCCAGTGTTCTTCTGGATTTTCGCCCCCTTCCTGGTAAGGGGCAGACATGCGGGAATGACAATCTGCTATTATTTATCCGTCGGAATACTATTAATTATTTCATTTAACATCAGTATGTTGTTAATCAATACCTCATCTATCACTATAGGTAAGGTTAACCCATGGTTTCATAACTATTAACAATGGCTAAACCAAGAAAAAAACCCTCATTTTCCATCATCACCCTTGGCTGTAAGGTCAACCAGTTTGAATCTGAGACCATCACCCAAGAGCTGAAGCAATCGGGATTTCAGAGGATCGGCAAAATCAGATCTTCCGATGATAGCGGGACCGACACCTGTATCATCAATACATGTACGGTCACCCATAAAGCCTCTATGCAGTCGCGACAAGCCATCCGTCAGGCCATCCGGTCCAATCCGAATGCCACCATCATCGTCACAGGATGCCTCGCACAAACCGATCCTGACAATATCCGACAAATCAGAGGCGTCCATCGAATCGTAGGACATGCAGAGAAACACCGGATCCCTGAAATAATCCAATCCACCGACCTGCAGCCCGTCGCCCCGTCAACAGCCGAAAAGCGTTTCCAACCCAATCCACCTGAAAAATCGGCATTTTCTCCTTTTGGAAACAAAACCCGTCCATTCCTGAAAATTCAAGACGGTTGCGACGCCTTCTGTACCTATTGCATCGTTCCCTATGCAAGGGGCCGTCACCGCAGCATGCCCTTTGAGGATGTGCTGACTTCCGTTCGAACCATCCAGGAAGCCGGTTTTCATGAGGTCGTCCTGACCGGCATTCACCTTGGATGTTATGGCACGGACCTATCTCCGGCAACCCATTTAACCGAGCTTCTGACCGTCCTACGGCATCAGAAAGCCATCGACAGAATCCGCCTCAGTTCCATTGAGCCCCTCGAAATCACAGACAAACTCATTGCCCTTGTATCTGCATCGTCCACACGGCCGGGACACATCTGCCGGCATTTTCACATACCCATGCAGAACGGGGATGACACCATTTTAAAACGGATGCACCGGCCTTATGGGCAGATAGACTTTCGAAAACGGATCGAAGCAATACACCGGGCTCTACCGGAAGCCGCCATCGGTGCAGATGTGATGATTGGGTTTCCCGGTGAAACCGACAAGGCATACCAAAACACCCTCTCCTTCATCAGAAGCCTCCCTCTTTCCTATCTGCATGTATTCCCGTTCTCGCCCAGAAAGGGGACCCCGGCACACGAATTTCCTGATCGGGTGCCGCCGGACATCGTCAAGGATAGGTGCCGGGAAGTGAGGACGTTGGGAAACCGGAAAAGGCTGGCTTTTTTCGAAAAACATATTCATACCGAGGTAGAAGTGCTGGTTGAAACCACTCCCGACATAAAAACCGGTCGACTCAAGGGCGTAACATCCAATTATATCAAAGTACTCCTGGATAAGAATGCGGGTATCGAGAATACGTTCCAGAACGTCAGAATCGAAGGAATCCGCGACTCACAATCGGTT
>JAOZSO010000475.1:0-1480 GCA_029939655.1 Desulfobacterales bacterium | reverse complement strand
GTTGTCGGCCGTGTCTTGTCGTGAATAGACCCCATAGTTGCATAAACAACATGGCAAAGCATAGATAATGGCTTGTTATTTTAGCCAATATTGTTACGATAGCGCCAATCTCTGGATATATCTCCTGGTGTATTCATCCGACTTCGCTCTTCGAGCTACGACGGGACAAGAAGGATGGCATCTTTTTTGCCATGTTGTTTACCCTTTGGGAAAACCGGAGAACTTCAGATCCTGCGTTACTAGGGGTTCGAAGTAAAATACTACGACTTGACTTCGGCTGAGCTCAGTCGATGCCCACCCTTAGATGCCTTGACTCTGAAGCCCTCCGGTTTTTGCAACGCTGGGGTAGAGAACACAGTAGTCAGAATACAGAATAAGGTAATCGCCGGAGCGAATCGACATCCGAATTCTCCTGTCTCCTGACTTCTGTATTCTGACTTCTGACTACTGTATTTTGTCTACTGACTTCTGTCTTCAGTATTGCGCTCCCTGCGGACCCGATCATACGCCTCCTGGATTTCACGAAACTTGTCTTCTGCCAGTTTCGTAAATTCCTCAGGAAGTCCTTTGGAAGCGATCATGTCGGGGTGGTACTCCTTCACAAGCTTACGGTATCGCGTCCGGATAACCTCGTCGGTATCGTTCCGGGCAATCCCCAGAATGGTATAATATTTGTCGTCATCCTTGATATACCTGGACTTGATGGCAATGTACCGGGAATCACTGATGCTGAATATGGATTTGGCCGAGAGGATCAGCTGTTCTTCAGCTTCGCTAAGAGCTCCGTCGGCTATCGACACGCGCAACAAGATATCGAGCATGACATCAAGAAGCTGGGGCTGAAACCTGAATCGTTGGTAGAACTGGGCGGCAAAGTCTTGAAATGTTCCGGGAGATGCCATGGAGGCCTGGAAAATGTTCATGGCCACGGTTTGACTTTCCCGGTTTAAATTAAGGTCAAACGCCATAAATTTTTCAATGGATGTGACCTCTTCCTGAGAAACGCGTCCATCAGCTTGTGACAATTTGGCAAGCATTGAAAAAGCACCGATAAAAAAGGCGAACTGGGATTCCTCACCTGAAGACAGGCGCTGCCGCTCATTCGAAAATGTTCTTTCTTCACTTTGGTCGAAGGCATGCCCAAAAACAGCACCCGCAATACCGCCCAACGGTCCTCCCAGGGCAAATCCGATGGTACCCCCCACCATTTTACCTAACCAACTCATGCATTACTCCTTCCTAAGACGAGCGTTTCAAATTTTAAGAATTTGGAATTGCCGATCTTACCGCATCTACGGCGTCAGATGCCATACCGCATAGTTCACTATAGCGGAACAGCATCTTCCTTGTAGCTACGGCAACCTCGACAATCGCTCAACTTAGGTCCTTGTAAAATTCAGATTTAATATAACCAGTTATCCGCATAACTCAAGCTGGGTTGTCTTGGCGGTCTGCGGAAATTCGCTTTAAAGCCGGCCAA
>JAOZSO010000474.1:0-3048 GCA_029939655.1 Desulfobacterales bacterium | reverse complement strand
ACCAGTACGGCCGAGCTGGCCAAACTCCTGGATCTTCCGGTAATCCTCTGCATTGATGGCACCAAGACAACGCGAACCATGGCAGCCGTGGTGTTGGGATGTCAGCGGTTTGACCCGGATGTCAGGATCAGGGGCGTCATTTTAAACCGTGTTGCCGGCAAACGTCACGAGAACAACCTGAGAACCTGTATCGAACATTACTGTCGAATACCGGTTTTGGGAGCGATTCCCAAACTCAGGAAGCAAGCCTTCCCGGAGAGACACATGGGCCTGGTGCCGACGCCCGAACATGCATGGGCAAAGACATCCATTTCGACGATTGCGGCTGTCATTTCCAAGCATCTGGACCTGGATGGCATCCTGGCGGTAGCACGGTCTGCCGGGGATGTGGCATCCAAAGAGCAACCGGCCCGGGAAGAGCAACGGGTGGAAGTTGCCGACCGGAATAACGCATCAAGCACGCCTCCTTCGGATGTCTGCGTTGAAAAATATATCGTAGTCGGCGATGCCCCGAAAATCGGTATCATCCGGGATTCCTCCTTTCAGTTTTATTATCCTGAAAATTTGGAAGCTCTGGAAGCTGCCGGCGCGGAACTCATTTTTACGAGTCCCCTGACAGAAACAGCTGTACCGCCAGTCGATGCACTTTACATTGGCGGTGGGTTCCCGGAAACACACGCAAAACAACTGGCTGACAATATCACCTACCGGAACCAGATACGGGACTTGGCGGAAAAAGGTCTTCCCATATATGCCGAGTGCGGGGGATTGATGTACCTGGGGGAACGTCTTTTGCTGGATGAGGACACCTATGCCATGGTAGGCCTTTTTCCCCTGGTGTTTGATCTGCATAAACGTCCGCAGGGGCACGGGTATACCATTATTTCCGTTGATCATGAAAACCCCTTTTTTGAAGTGGGGACCGAAATCAGAGGCCATGAGTTCCATTATTCAAAGGCCATCGAATACAGAGGTTCCATGGACCTTCTGGCTTTTAAGGTCCAACGGGGTGCCGGGTTGATCGATGGCAGGGATGGCATCTGCCGGAAAAAAGTTTTGGCCACCTACACGCACATCCACTCCCTGGGAACACCCTTGTGGGCCAAGAGCATGGTGGAAAATGCGGTCTCTTACCGAAAAACCCAACCATAGCCCGAAGAAGATCTTTCGAGCGCAGGCTGTTCGGCAGGCTGTACGAGAAACCATACAGGACGCTGATACACGTTTGACTCTCTTGGACATCCAAAGACGGTTGTCCCGGTATTGCCGTGGTGACCGAAAAGCGGTGCGGTCGGCGATCAAGGAACTTGTGGACCAGCAGGAGCTCATGTACGTCTCGGATTTCGGGCATACCTTTATCGAAACATCGATTCATAAACCCATCCGAATAACAACGACAATTGTTTTAAAACCATGGGATTGCACGCTTGAACAGGATGCCGGCGATATTGTCGTCAGCCTTTGTTACGGCACATCCTTTGGTTCAGGCCAACATCCCACCACCCGGTTATGTCTGAAGGGTCTGGAATATCTTCAGCAGAATGAATCGGGTCTATGGCGCGGGGAAAAAACAAGAGCGCTCGATATCGGGACCGGTTCCGGCGTTCTCATCATAGCCGCTCTAAAAATGGGTATCACATCGGGTGTCGGCATCGATATCGACCCCTGTGCAATTTCGGAAGCCCGTGACAACATCGCACATAACGGGTTATCGGAGCGGATCACGATATCATCAGAACCCTTTGAAACAGTCGAAGAAACCTTTACTCTCATACTGGCCAACCTGCGCTTACCCACACTTAAGTTATTTCTTCCGCAGATGGTGGAAAGAGTCACACCAGGCGGCAAGATACTTCTATCCGGAGTCAAAAGCGAAGAGCTCGAATCGATTGTCAAGCAGAGCTATCAATTTGGATTAAATCGGGTATGGAATTGTGAAGAACGTGGTTGGGTGGCCATCGTATTTCAAAAAAAAGGGTGAGCAATCTCTCATTGCACACCCTTTTTTTTGAAAAATTCTTAGCTTACTTTTTCTTTTTGGGATGACATTTCGCACAAGTTGTGGGTGCCGCCTTGGTCTTGTTTTTCTTGTTGTAGACTTTGTGGCAATTTCGACAATTTTCATGCAGCGCTTCAGCGTGATATTCACGCTTAATTTTCTTTTGTTCGTCCCGTTTGACTTTCTTTGCTTTCCACTCTTGTTTTAACTTTTTGGGTACTTCACTGGGTTTTTTATGACATTCAATGCAGCTTTGGACGTCATCTCCTGCCTTGAGGTTTTCAAGCGGTTTGTTGTCTTTATCGTGATGGCATTCACCGCATTTTTTCTTATATAAATCAGGACTGGCCTTGGCATATTCTTCAGAATGCTTTTTGTGGGTGAATATCACAATGCTCTTTTTATGCTTTTCGTAGGCTGGATTATCCATTTTAATCTCATCCGGAACCTCCGTACCTGCATAGATTCCGGTTGTTGCAAAGATGACGGCAATCCCAATAATGGCACTTGATATAAGCAATGATTGTTTTTTCATAAACGCCAGTCCTCCTCCTTCCCTAATGATGGGTTCACACCTTTTTAAAAAAACGCATAATCTCTATCAAATCAACAGGGTGCTGTCAATAGCAACCGCTTTTTAATTTACCGAGTTATTTGGGCCGTCGGAGAACAGGCGGGTAAACCTTTCGTGAAGGAGCGACACTGTCGCACTTTAAAAAATCGTTCCTACGATTTTATTGATTGAGCATTTTCTGCAGGTATATTGGGAGGTTAATCGCGTGTTGAAACCAGGTTCCATCCATATTCTCAAGAGTGGCGTCTGTAAAATCAGCTTGATCAAAATTAGCTTCTGAAAAAATTGTTTCATCGAGGGTAACTCCCCTAAACGAGGCGCCGGTGAGGTTTGCCCTGGTAAAATCGGCTCTTTCCAAAGCGCTTCCAGTGAGATCGGCATTTTGCAGATCAGCACCTGATAAATTGCTGCCAATCATCACCGCACGCAACATATATCCTTGTTTGAAGCTACTGCCGGACAGATCGCTGTTCGC
>JAOZSO010000473.1:0-3051 GCA_029939655.1 Desulfobacterales bacterium | reverse complement strand
TGCCATTTATCATCCTTACCAAGCTCTGATTTGATTTTATTCAATACCTGCTCTCTAAGTATCAGCGTAAGCAAACCACGTAAACGGGCGCTCACATTTTTTTGATATCCCGTTTGTATTGAAAATGTTACGTGACGATGGATCTGATTTGCCAATTCAGAAATGCCGTGGTGCTGAATCGCTTGGGTCTGAACAATGGGGGGAATCCAGGCATCTTCGGCATCGCTTTTCGTTTGGGTTATCATTTCAAGCAGTTGATGGGTTGCTGTCGCTTCCGGTTGATCGGATTTGTTGAGCGCAAATATGTGAGCGGTTTCCAGAATGCCTGCCTTGAGGGTCTGCATGTGATCTCCCATGGAAGGTGTAACAACGACGATATTTGTATGGGCCAGGTGCAGAACATCTACCTCATCCTGGCCGGCTCCTACCGTTTCGATAAGAATGAAGTCCTTGCCCATGGCATCCATGACAGCGACGATTCCCGGGACCGATGCAGAAAGTCCTCCCGTATTTCCACGTGTAGCAATGCTGTGAATGAAAACACCTTTATCCATGGCATGGCGCTGCAAGCGGATGCGGTCACCTAGTACGGCGCCTTCCGTGAAAGGGCTTGATGGGTCCACCACCAAAATGCCGAGGGATTTATCCTGCTTTCTGAAGTGAGAGATCAATCCAGCTATCAGGGTAGATTTTCCGGCGCCGGCCGAGCCCGTAACGCCAATAATATGGGCATGACCCGTGTGGGGGAATAGGTGTTTTAATGCCTTCCGGGATTCAGGCGTCAGCATATCCATCTCTCTCATCAGGCGTCCCGCGGCCCTTAAGTCTCCATTCAATATGTCGTCTGCAACTGTCATGAACCATTTCCTCCGTCATGGCATAAAGTGGTTTGCAGAATATCCTGAAACTTGCTTAAGTGAAACAAAAATTCCGGCCTTTCAATGCTACAGGGATGGGATGTTGATTCTTTCGTCATAAAAGCGACAACGTCGCGACAAATAAAATCGTGCAACGATTTTATTAATGGTTGAAAAATAAACGATTGTAAAGCATAAATAAATTCGCTATGCGAATTTATTGATCGCGGCGGGGCCGCTCTATTTATTTCGGCGTTTAAAACCTGGTCCTTTGGGCCAGGTCAGAGATATTTGGCTATGACGATGAAGATAATAATATAAATCCGAAGCACGAATATCGAAATTCTAAACAATACCCAATGGCCAAAATTCAAATGATCAAAAATCGGCGCGAAAGTTGGAATGGTTAAGTCACGGACACATGTTTGGTGAATTTGAGCATTTGATATTTGGGTTTGTTTCGTATTTCGATATTCGGATTTAGAATTTGTCACACGATGAATGTGTATAACATTAACCCCTATATGGTTGAATCAGTGCCAGGCCCTTTGGACCCGGGTATCTACTTGTGAGGACATAACATGCATTTGAAGCGCGTATCGTTTTTTCCCGAGAAATATCCCGACAAAAAAGTATATCCTTTTAACCTGGACATTTTCCGTCACACGGATGAGATTGTTTTTCATTCCAACCTAACCTTTTTGGTCGGTGAGAATGGTTCCGGGAAGTCGACACTGCTCGAGGCCACATCGCATGGATGCGGCTTCCATATCTGGCAGGGCCATAGCCGCTCACGCTATAACAACAATCCATACGAAAAAGAACTCTATCGATATATTTCATTGGATTGGCAGAATGGCCGAGTGCCAGGATCATTTTTTGCGTCCGACATATTTCGGAATTTTGCACGAAATCTGGATGAATGGGCTTCCATGGATCCCGGCATGCTGTCATATTTCGGGGGGAAATCGCTCATGTCCCAGTCACACGGGCAATCGTTGATGTCCTTGTTTAAGGCGCGATACAAAATCAAGGGGCTATATCTCCTGGATGAACCTGAGACCGCCCTTTCTCCCAAAAGCCAGTTGGAGCTTTTGTCCGTTTTGAAACGAATGAGCAGACGGGGACATGCCCAGTTTATTATCGCCACCCATTCACCCATTCTACTTGCCTGCCCGGGTGCCGTGATTTTAAGTTTCGACGAATACCCCATTCGGGAGATTGAATACGAAGAAACCGCGTATTACAAGCTTTACAAGGCATTCCTGGAGGATAGGGATCAGATACTTTCTGCGTTATAAATGAAGGGATGAGCATGGACTTGACAATCCTTGAAAAGATGAGCCGGGAGGACTTACAGCAATACACGGAATTCCTGTTGTGGCACTATCGGGTGATGGATGCATTCTGGTTTATCAAAGTAGGGGAGGCATTTGATCAGCCCACCGCAGAGAGAATCAACGAAAAAGTTTGGCGGCGTGTATCTGGAATGGCCTCCAGGGATCTTTTGAAACGATTCCAGATCGAGGAAAAAGGTCTAAAAGGCTTTGTGAAAGCACTGAAACTTTTCCCCTGGTGTATTCTCGTGGGCTATCATATCGAAGAAAACCCCGATGAGGTTCTTATTACCGTTCCTTCTTGCCCCACCCAGGAAGCACGGCTGCGTCGTGGTCTGGATGAGTTTGTCTGCAAGGAAATGCATCGAGGTGAGTTTGAAGGATTTACTCACGAAATCGACCCCCAAATCATGGTGGAATGTCAATTCGCCCCGCCTGATCCACATCCTCCTGATGTGTTTTGTCGGTGGAGATTTTCTTCAGTATCGAAAACCTGATTCTCTGGGCCAGGTCAGAGATAATTGGCTATGCCGATGTCAATAATGGTTAAAATTCGAAGCACGAAATTCGAAATGCTAAACAATATCCAATGATCCAAAATCAAATGTTCAAAACCAAGCCCAGCATACAGAAGCACATGGGTTATGTTTGGGTCATTTGAGCATTTGATATTTGAATTTGTTTCGAATTTCGATATTCGGATTTAGGATTTATTACAGCCGAATATGTAAAACGATAAACTCTTACAGGGTATGAACAGTTCCGAGCCCTCTGGATCCGGGTATCTATTTACGGTAAGTTATGCCAATCGAAAAAACATGCAGGAAGGTTAAAGAGCGGCAAAGCCGCGACAAATA
>JAOZSO010000472.1:0-3052 GCA_029939655.1 Desulfobacterales bacterium | reverse complement strand
AGGGTTCGAGGGTGGTTGAGAGCTTATAGCTGATGGCGGCATCATAGCCTCATAGCTTCCCAGCCTCCTATCATTTACTATGTTTGAATGTGACTGAAAGCTTTAAGCCATAAGCCGCTAACAGCCTACAGTCTAAACGCCTAACAGCCTATCATTTTTTTAGAGAGAACGATTTTTACATATAACGCCAGTTGAGTGATCCGGAGGGGAAAAATGCCAACCATCAATTACGTGCTCTGTGGCCTGGGTGGCCAGGGTATCTTGTTTATGACCAAAATCATCGCCAAAACAGCATTGCGTAAAGGTTACAGTGTCATGGGGGCGGAAACACACGGCATGGCACAGCGAGGGGGATCGGTCATATCCCACCTCAGACTGGGCAAGGTCAGCAGCAGTCTTGTCAAACCGGGATCAGCACAGTTCCTGTTGTCCCTCGAAGAAAATGAAGCCTACCGCAATCTCCCCTTTCTTGCTGAAAATGGTCGCCTGTACAGCGACACGGTTCTAGACGTTTTTCCAAGAGACAGCGTCAAAACCTATCTGGATAAAATGGCTATACAATACTACGCCCTGCCGGCAGGTAAAATCGCCCTTGATCTTGGTGCGCCGGTTTCCTCAAACCTGGCCATGATTGGTTTTTTTGCCGCATTTCAGGAAGAGCTTTTTGCACCGGATGATTTTCGAGAAACTATCGAGTCCATCAGTCCGGAACGGTTCATAAATATCAATTTACAGGTTTTTGAAAAAGGCCTTTCTGCAGGAAACGCAGCAGGGGCATCTCAAGATTAAATACCCGGACACAAATGACCCGTACGAAACCGATAAAATAAATGCTAAATCCGAATATCGAAATACGAAACAAATATCGAATGTTCAAATGACCGAACATAGCCTATGGCCTCGATCGTCTGAGATCCTGTTTGGATCATTTGAATTTATGTCATTGAGTATTGTTTAGGATTTCGATATTCGTGCTTCGGATTTAAAAAGTGTGGGTAGAAGCCATCTGCCGGTGCAGTTCGGTTTTTCTCACTTTCCCAAGGGCGGTCCTGGGCAGATCTTTTACAAATGTTATCTGTTTTGGGAGTTTGTAGCGAGCCAGTCGCTCATGGCAATGCCGCTGTACATCGGCCAATTCAAATGTACGCCCTTTTTGCGGAATAATAAAAGCATGGCCGATGAATCCCCAGGTTTCATCCGGCACACCGATGACTGCGATGTCATCGATGCCTTCCATTTCCCGTAACACAGCCTCAACCTCGGCAGGATACACGTTTTCGCCTCCGGAAATGTACATGTCGTCGACCCTGTCCACCAGATAGTAATAACCGTCTTGATCCACATATGCCAGGTCCCCGGTGTGAAGATATCCATTCTTTATGGTTGCATCGGTCTGTTCAGGATCCTGCCAGTATTCTTTCATCATAATGGATCCGCGAACCACAATCTCACCGATTTCCCCCGGTCTTACCCGAGTGCCGTTTCTGTCCAGGATACTGACCTCCGCATGAAACACAGGTCTTCCAACCGTTCCAGGTCTATTTAAAGACACATCTTCCGAGGCCCACAAAAGAATGGATGTTTCCGTTTGGCCCATGATTTGTCGGAAGCCGAAGCCGGCAGCCTTGCAGGCCTGAAATAAATCTTTGGATGTTTTTTCGCCACCGCCGGCGATTGTTTTCAACGACGACACATCGCTGCGTTGTTCAGGCGGGACATTGAGAAGTGATCGAAAGACCGTGGGTACGCCCAAAAACTTGCTTACACGATATTTTTTGATATCCCTGTAGACTGAAACGGGATCAAATTTTGATTGAAGCAGAATGGTTGCACCTTTGTAAAGGGTCGGCGCCGCCTGGATAAACAGTCCGCCGGAGTGAAAAAGGGGCAGCACAATCAACATGATATCATCAAAGTTGAGTTTGAAAAATATTTCCGCATTCAGGCAGTTAAAAAAAGTTTTCCGGTGGGAGAGCACGGCGCCCTTGGGTGCGCCGGTTGTCCCGGACGTGTACATGATCACTTGCGGTTCTTCCGGGTCCGAGGGTCCCAAAGATCTCGATACAAAAGGCTGCTTACCGTCAAATACGGCGGTTTCACGATTGTATTGGTGAATGTTTCCTGATGACGGAACATCTCCCACAACGGCCAGGAGCATGGGCGGAAGCTGGTCTCCCAGCCCAATGCTTTCAATCATATCGATATACAATTGATCAAAAATAAATACCCGGGGTCTGGCATTCACGATAGGATGGTTCAGCTCTCTACCCGTAACACGGTAGTTGATGGGAACAAAAATCGCACCAAGCCTGGAGCACGCTAGAAATACTTCAATGAACTCCAGTGAGTTCATAAGCATCACGGCGACCCTATCCCCTTTTTCTATCCCCAGAGACTGCAGCCAGGAAGCGGTTCGGTTGGATCGGAGGTGCAGTTCGCGGTAGGTAATGACACTGTCATTAAAGATGATAGCCGGTTTTTCAGGATGCAGTTCCCGCCATCGTTGCACCCAGAAAGCGATGTTCATTGATTTAATCATATTGGATATTTGGTGTTTAGTGTTTGGTATTTTGTGTTTGGTGGATGGTATATGGTTGAGGGTATGTGCCTGTCGCTTGCAAGGTATTTACAAAACACAAAACACTAAACACTATTTATCATCGATCAGTTCGAGCAGCACCCCATTCATTTTATCCGGGTGGATAAAGGCAAACTCACAATCGCGGAAGGAACGGGCACCACCGATAAATGGATATGACTTGGGTTCAAGTTCGTCTATGGCCTCACGGGTATTGTCGACATTCAGGCTGATCAGCATGATGCCTTCCCCTCTTTTTTCAATAAACTTGGCCACCTCTCCATCGGGGGATGTTGACTCCATCAGTTCAAACCCGACATTACCAAGCCAATAACGGGCAACGCGTATTTTCTCAGGCTCATCTACGTAAGCATCATCCGGTTTTTCCTTACCCAATACCGGTTCCCATATTTTTTTGGCCGCTTCCAGATTTTTGACAGCGATACAAATGTGGTCGATCTTGTTTATTTTCAT
>JAOZSO010000062.1:0-11543 GCA_029939655.1 Desulfobacterales bacterium | reverse complement strand
AGCAATGGCGGTGAAAACTGCATGTCGTAGGAACGTAGGCTTTTGCTCCGGGGATTAATGCCGGCCTTTACTTCCAACGGATAAATCCGGCCTGAGAATTCGCACAGAAAATCAAGTTCCGCTTTGCCTCCTTTACTGCGCCAGTAATGAATTGGCTGCCCGAAATGGGCCATCAACTGCTGGGCAGCAAAGTTTTCAACAAATGCCCCATCATATTCATTAAAAATCCGGTCTCCGAGAGACAGCAGTTCAACAGGTGACCTTGACATGGCTCCCAACAGCCCAACATCCAGAGCATATATTTTAAAACACGCTTTGTCTGCATAATGCGATAAGGGGCTTTTTGCTGATCCGGTGGCTGTGGCGCGATAGATAAGGCCTGCGTCTTCTAACCATTTCAGCGCATTCTCGTATTCCCGGGCACGAGCACTCTTTTTTACGGCACTAAATATGAATTTCTTGTTTTCTTTGGCCAAGTGCTTGGGGATTGAATCCCAAAGCAGTGTTAGTTTGGGGATATCGGATGCAGGTGCATGTTTTGCGAAATCTATGATGTAAGATTTGATAATTTCTTCCTGGATCTCACGGACCTCTCGCCCATTAGCGGTTTCGGCAAAATGATTTACAGGTTCAGGCATACCGCCCACAAAATAGTACTGGCGGAGCAGATCAACAAGATGGGCATGAAAGGCCTCTGATAAGGGAATAGGGTCAGATAAATTTTCAAGCAGTTGTCGATACCGGGATTCTCCAATGCCGTCGAGAAACTCCATGAAGTTCATTGGGAAGAGGTCAAGAAAATTGACCTTTCCGACAGGAAAGGATCCGGGGGAGGAAAGTTTCACACCAAGGAGAGACCCGGCAGCCGCGATATGGATATCCTTTCTCTTTTCGTTAAAATATTTCAGCGCGTTTAAGGCTCGGTTTGACACCTGGATTTCATCGAATACCATCAGGTCAGCACCCGGTTTGATCTCAACATCATAATAGATGGAAAGTTCCTTTATAATTCGTTCCGGATCCAGATCACGTTTAAAAAACTGGTCGAGCCCTGGATCTTCTTCGAAGTTGCAGTACATGATGTTTTCATATTCATTACGACCAAACGCTTTCAATATAAACGTCTTTCCGGTTTGACGCGCACCTTGCAACAGAAGCGGCTTCCGCCTGGGATTTGATTTCCAATCCAGTAGTTTTTGGTATATATCTCTTTTCATAGTCGATTAGGATGCCAGAACATGCCGGGCATGTCAAGGAATATCAGGCTGTTTATGTGAGAGCTATCACATAATAGGGATGTATAAAGTGAATATTTACACATAATGGATCCAATGGTGTCTTGACCCGAAACTTTTTTAATACAGATGGTGTTGGCCGGAACTGTGTCGCGTGGTATCCATATTATGAGCCGAACCTTGACCTCATAACCATACATGGTTATTTATAATATTAATTGTCTGAGTCTCTCCTGTCACCGCCGTTTTTCAACCGAACTCTCGGATAAGACCATGACTAAAAAAGGCTTGAAACGCAAACTTACTGCTATTCTCAGTGCCGATGTTGAAGGTTACAGTCGCGTCATGGGTTATGATGAGGCTAAGGGTCGTCCAAGCACTATCGCGTCGCTTGGCCAAAAGGTGATGGAGACCACGGTGGTTCCATCAAGCGGTCAAAGGCAAAGGTAACGATTAATCGCAAATAACAGGCTTAATTGAGAGGATAAGGAGAAAAAAATGAAAAGAGTAACTTCTTTTATTGTCATAGGTATCCTTAGCGCATTTCTCTGGTCTACAGCCCAGCCGGTCAAGAGTGCTGAAATGGACGACCGGAAGGCCAGGAACATCCTGCAGAACATGGCCAGGACCCTTGCTGAGGCAAAACAGTTCAGCGTTACTCTGCGCAGCAGTTATGACGCACTCCAGGAAAACGGGCAGATGATTGAGTTCTGGGCGGTGCGCGAAATCCAGGTCAAGCGGCCCGATAACCTGCGAGTCGATCTGGAGCAAAGTGACGGAGACAAGCGTATAATGGTTTTCGACGGTAAACAGATCCTCGTCCACAATGTCACTGAAAACGTTTATGCCGAGGCCGAAAAAGTCGGCAGCGTTGATGATGCTATCAAGTACGTTGTCGATGTCCTGAAGACCCCAGTGCCGTTGGCCAAGATGTTCCGGACCAACTTCTCTGCCGAACTGGAGCAGCTGGTTGAAGAGATTGATTATGTCGAACTGAACATGCTGACCGATGTGCCAACCGACCACCTTGCCGTTCGCACCAGGGATGTTGATTTCCAGATATGGATTGCCCAAGGTAAAGATCCGCTACCAAGACGGATCGTCATAACATATAAGAAGTCCAAGGGCGAGCCGCAGTTCCGGGCCGATTTTTCAAACTGGAATCTTTCGGCTAAAGGTGTCAAAGGGCCATTCACCTTCACCCCGCCTAAAAATGCCGAACAGATCCCGTTTATTGTCCGTAACCGTTCAGGAGCGGACATCCCTGCTCAGAAAGGAGGAGCAAAATGAAAAGCAGGTATCCATTTATTCTGATAGCAGTCATATTTGTTTTTTGCATGACAACCTTTATGGCCAGCATGGTTGAAGCACGCGGCGACAGGGGTGGTGGCGACAGGGGTGGTGGCGGCAGGGGTGGCAGCAGCAGGGGCGGCGGCGGTTTCTCACGCGGCGGTCCAGCAGCAAGCGGTGGATTCTCCTCGCGTCCAGCAGGACAAAGTCGAGCGAGCCAAGCACCACGACAAGAAACCCGACGGGAACAACCGCGTGACCGAGATGATTGGCAGGAACGTCGTGATGAAATCCGGGAAAACATTAACGATGCACGCGAAGATCGTCAGGACTTCAGTGATAATGAAAGGGATGGTTACTATGATAACCATCATCATCATGGCGGTGTAGCCTTTGTGACCCGTGCTCCATGCTCGACCACCGTGGTTGTAGCTAACTCAACTTACTACCATTGCGGTTCGGCCTGGTATTCACGCGGCTATAAGGGCGGTGACGTGGTCTATTTTGTTACTTCAGCACCGGGAGGACATTGATTAAAAAGATTTATTTCTCAAAAGGTTCAGATAGAGAATGATGATTTAAATCGTGCAGATTTACTTGAGTGCAAGCGAGGGCTTTGGTTAAACCCTATTGGTTGATATGGCGATACCAATCGGTCAGTTGCCCGATTTTTACATTGTGCCTTCATCGTGCTGAAAGCCCTGGCATTTCATCAAAGAGGTGAAAATAAAGACGCGTATGATCTTTATCTCCAGGCGGATGTCGCTGGGTATATGGGCATCGGGAAGATTGCTGAAAGACGCCCATAACTTCCATCTTCGTAGAATCCAAAGTTTCAGGCGTGGATCACCACATCGGTTCGGACATGGGAGACCAGAGCATTGATGATTCCGAGCTTGTCATGAGTGTTGCTGATCAGCAGGAGTCGCATGGGGCTGCCTCAAGGTTCCGGCAGATTAAGCAGGAAACGCCATGCCGGCACAACCTCTATCTTCCCTGCACCAACCTTGATTTGGTCCTCTTCATTTCGCGTCACGACTGTACCGGACTTCAAGCCGTATTCCGCCATTGCCCCGGTCAGAGCTGCGAGTTTCCGTTTCCTGGTTTGTGGCTCGGCCATCGATTTGCAGACCTGAACCAGCATGCGCGAACGGTCTTGTAACTGAGCCAGGAAATCCACCTCCAGACCGGCTTTTGTCTTGCAGTACCAGATATTGGGGGAGACACGCCGGAGTGCTGTAAACACAAGGTTTTCCAACAGATGCCCGGTGTTGACGAGAATACCTGACGCCACCGAGGTAACCATGGCATGGTCGACGCAATAGAACTTCTTGGGGTTGGTTTTGCTGCGCGCCAGTGATGCGTCGAATATCCGCACGGTAAACAGGAAATAGGCGTCTTCGAACCACTCCAGGTATTCCGACACGGCGGATTTAGGAGCCTTGTGGCCGAGCGACTTCAGGTATCCGGTCAGGCTGTTGATGGAGTAGAGCGAGCCCGTGTTATCTATCAGCCGGTGCGCGAGATCCATTACAGCCCTGGGGTGTGAGATGTCATGGCGCTCGACCAGGTCCCGGAACAATACGGCGTGAAAGTATTCCTGGTGGATCTTTATTCGCAGGTGCCGGTCGAGGCCGACGACTTCCGGAAAGCCACCGGTTTCCCAGTACTCTTCAAACGCCTTTTGCACGAGAAGCCGTTTTTTCGTGGACATGGGGCCCATTGCGTCGATTTGCCTGTAATTCAGGAATTCTCTGAAAGAAAACGGAAAGAGCTCCCAGGACAAAGCCCGGCCTCGCATCTGGGTGGCGATTTCCTTTGAAAGCATCCGGGCCGACGAGCCCGTGATGTAGACTTCACACTTCTCGGTTCGCATCAGGCGGTCCACAAAGGACTCCCATCCCTCGACTGCCTGGATCTCGTCAAAAAAACAGTAGATCGTTTCCGTATTCTTCTTCTCCGGATAGAGCGAATAATAAGCCTCTGTAATCGATCCGAGCCCTTCCTGCCGAAGATTATGGAGGCGGTCGTCAAAAAAGTTCAGGTAAAGGATGTTTTCACGAGGTACGCTGTCATTCAGAAGTCGTTTGATCACCTGAAATAGATAAGTCGATTTCCCGCTACGGCGTACCCCGATACATACGGTGGCCTTGCTCGGGACCGTCCCGATCTTCAAATACCTGGGCACCCCGGTCTCAAGCTTAATTTCCTGAAAATCCAGGATGATTGACTTCAGGATCTCTATCATTTTACCTTCTTGGCGGGCAGTATGGTTTCCAGTTATCGTATTAACCGGTAATAAATATAGCCACTTTAGGGCATATCTGTCAAGAGTTATTTCCAGCCGTCAGACAATTGATTCCTCCCTCCGGTAGAGAACCCCAGGGCGAGTTCATCTCGCCACACGGCGTAGATGTTATGCTCACAGGCCAGGAAAAAGGAAAAAGGGACAGGCTCTTAATAGATTTACGGATAAGAGATAGTGATGAATAGCTTCCACCACAGGGAAAGCCATTGTGTAGTAGCCTGTTTTGCCTGGAAGATCGAAATCTTTAATATTTATTTGTCATTTGCGTTTTTCGATTTGGAAATTTAATTACCACCTACCACCGAAATGGTTGCACAAGCTCCCGCAAAACACTATTAATCAATCCGGGCACATCACCAGCGCCGGCAGCTTCCACGTGTACCGCCTGGGCGTTAACATATGCGAGCACAAACAGCAAAACCAGGTACGCAAAACCGAGAGCGATGTTGGTGTGGCGCTGAAAAGGGGACCGCACCAGTGCAACTACCGGTCCGGCGTAGGCCGCCAGAAACCATGCCGCCCCCCCGGAGATTGCCATTGCTGCGTGGAGGGTGGCGATCTGCGCTGCCTGGTCCGGAAGTTTTGCAGCGAATATGTCAAGGGATACATTCCATGGCTGGAAGAAACCTGCCACGGTGTGTGCCAACGCCAGATACATCAGCAAATCACCGGCCACCAGCGACCAGTGCGTACAGACGCCCACCTCGTCGTATGCGCTGGACATAATAAAAGCTACCAGCGCAATGACAGAAAGGGCCAGGGCCATGAAGAGGGCCATACCGGCCTGGACGTGCACTGCTTGATCTATCCCGGGCACCCTGAGACCGCCCAAGGTCCTGGGTAGCTGGGTGATTTGAAACGACACGATCGCGATGTTGAACCCGATCACGGTCAGGCGCGCACGCATCACATTGACCGCAACGCGCACCGGTATGCGAGTCTCAGGCATTTGGTTTCCCCCAGTCATCATTGATCCGAACAGTTTTTGGTTATAGATCAGTTGGTTTTCATAGTTGAAAGGTTGGCAATAAGCAAAAAAACCCGATCGGTCATTGCGACCGATCGGGCGGAACCTTTCATCCACAGAAAAAATATTCCATCATTTTTCCCACATTATCAGTAAACCTTCAATCTATCGCTCTCAGTACCTATCCATTTTTAAGACAGGACCATGGCGAGGTAACCAAGAACCAGGACCAACGCCGAAGTTATGGCATAAGGCACCGGGTAACCGACAGCCGGGATATCACTTTGCGTTATCTCCTGGGCGGCCTTCATGGACGCCGTGTGGTTACGTGCACCCGCGACCGCACCTTGCAGAATCGCCGGGTTCATCTTGCGAAAATAGAGGCCGTAGATCCATGCCAGGATGGGTGGCACCAGCGCTCCCAGGAGTCCGATCACAGCGATCCAGATCACCACCGTACCCTGGAAGGATTGCAGGATCTTGGGCCCGACGTTGGCCGCCAGCACCGCGATAAACATGTTCAGACCGATATCCTGCATGAAGCTGCGGGCTCCCTCGCTCATGGGACCACCGAAGGCCGGGTTTCGCGTTCGCAACCACGAGAAAATTATCCCGGCGATCATACAACCGGCGGACGTTCCCAGCGCAAATGGAATACCGCCCAGCGTGACGCTGAAGTGGCCGACCAGGTAACCGATGACCATCGCGATGGCCAGGTAGACGGTCTCGGTGACGGCGCTTTCCACGATCGGACGACCGGCCAACTTTTTCGCTACCATGCTAACGGTCCATTCCGGACCGACCAAACGAACCACGTCACCCGCTTCTATGACGGTCTGAGGCAAGTGAGGAATCAGGTTACCCGATCGGAAGAGCGCCTTGAGATAGACCCCGAAACCGAAACTCTTGCCCAATTCCTCAATGGTCTTGCCGGTCCACTCGACCTTACCCACGACCACGTCGGCCACCTCGACCATCACATTGCGCACACGCGGCTCGTCGATTTCCTCGCCCACAACCTTCTCACTCTGTTCGATAAGTCCTCCATACCGCCCGCGCACCCCGATGACATCGCCCATCGCCAACTTGGGGTTATCGGAGGCGTCAATCACCTCATCACCATGCAGGACCTTGAGAATCGCCGCGCGCGGGTATTTATGGAAAAGATCTTTAACCGACTGCCCAACGAGTTCCTCGTGTTCGACCTTGTAAGCGCGGACGTCCATGGGTGACACACCCTCCACGGATGTTCCGACGGTGCCCGGCAGGGCCTCGTCGCCCTCGCCGGCACCGAAAGAAGCCTCGGCATCCTTGCCGGCTTTTACCGGATCGACGCCACAGACAACGGGCAGGTATTTGATCACCAGAATGGTAAAGATCGACGAGAGAACGTAGGCAACCGCGTAGCCGGCCGCCAGGTTGGCACCGACAGCATTCGCGGTGACGCCCTGGGGCAATGTAACCGCCCCGGAGGCAACCGCCGACTGGGCCACCCCTATCACGGCCGTGATGGTGTAGCTGCCGGAAATGATACCCGCGGCATACCCGGGCGCCATACCGACCAGCTTGGCGCCGAAAAAGCAGATCGCGAAATTCGATAAGGCCACGATCAGGCCGATGACCACAAAATCCAATCCCCCGCGTGCGATGCCGGAAAAAAACTGCGGGCCGACTTTCATGCCGATGGCATACATGAACAACAGCAGAAATATCGTTGAAACAAGACCCGGGGCCGAATAGGTGATCCCAAAGGCCATAAAGGCCGTCAGTGACATCGCGATACCCACGATCAACGTGCCGGCCGTGGCCCCCAGGTTTATCCCCTTAACAGTGACCTTTCCCAACGGATACCCGAGGGAAAGAGACAAAAAGAGGAATACGAACATGTTTGAGCCCAGGAAAGCGAAGATCGAACCGATGGGACCGTATGATTTTTTAGCCTCTTTGGCCGGAGCGGCCTTGGCATCCTTTTTGACTGCATCTGCCGCATGGGCGTCATTGGCGGCCAGCAGGATGCCGCTCCCTTTAGCACTGTTATCAGCGGCCTTGGCGGTTCCGACGGCGAGAACGGTTACCATGGCCAGAATGGCAACCAGCCCCACCCCGACCAGGATTCTTGCCGTTGGGAACCGTTTTCGTATCAGGTTCCGTATCCAAATATCCATAATATATGCTCCTTTTATGGTTGGCAGTCGGCCCGACCCGTTTGGCCTGGCCGACCTGTTTTTATCGCAAATTACGTTTGAAACAACACATCCGCTCTGTTTAAAGCGATCCTCACATCAGCATTTGGCAGGTGAAGATATGTGAGCCGCATGCAGTTCCGGAGGTTTCGCATTGCCGCCGTGCTCCTCAAGAAATTCGCAGGCACGTTCTATATCGTCTCCCAGCAGTTCGGCAACATTCCGGTTGATGTGGGGTCGCACCACGATTCTGAGGCTGTTGACCGTCTGGGCGTCGGGTGGCATGGAGTAGGCTGCCAGAATCCAACCGCGCTCGCGGACTTTGTTCGAGATGTCGAACTCGTTGTACTTCGTCACGGACTTGTCCAACGTGAGGGCAACCACCGGGATACGCTGGGTTTCATTCATGATCTGGAATTTACCCGTTTTGATCAGGCGATTGCGCAGGTACTCGGCATGCTCCAGCGTGTGTTTCATGATGCGGGTGAATCCCTCGCGTCCCAGCCGCAAAAACTGGTAATACTGGGTCAGAACCGGTGCTGCACTCTTGCTGAAGTTCAGGGTCGCGGTCGCCGCCTCGCCGCCGAGGTAGTTCACGTAGAACACCAGGTTTTCATTGAACACCTTGCGGTCCCTGAATATGACCCAGCCCAGCCCGGGCGGGACAAGCCCGTATTTGTGCCCCGAGGCGTTGATCGACTGTACCCGCGGCAACCGGAAATCCCACTTGTAGTCCGGATACAAGAATGGGTTCACAAAACCACCGGAGGCCCCGTCGATGTGCATGGGAATCGAGATGCCGGTCTTCTTTTCGTATTCATCCAGCCAATCATGGATTTCCTGGATCTCGTCATCTTCACCGGTAAAAGTCTGCCCGGCGATGGCAACCACACAAATGGTGTTCTCATCGACATATTTGTCGAGATGTTCGGCGGTCAGTCGGTAATTGCCTGGTTTTAAAGGAACGATGCGCGGTTCGACGTCGAAATAGCGTAGAAACTTCTTCCAGACGATCTGGACGTTGCCGCCGGTCACCATGTTGGGTTTACTGGCATCCTTGCCGGCTTTTTCACGCGCCTCGCGCCAATTCCATTTGTGCGCCAGCCCACCCAGCATGCAGGCCTCGGAGGATCCGATCGTCGCCGCACCATAAGGCTCCGCATCCTCGGGTCCGTTCCACAGATCGTGCAGCCACTTGACACATTTGAACTCCGTGTCCTTGGTATGGGGATACATATCCGGATCGGCAAAGTTTCGATACGAGCCGTCGGCAAAAACCTCACGGGCTTCAGGTTCCATAAATGTGGTCACGAAGGATGAGAGGTTCAGCATCGGGTTGGCGTCCGTCCAGCACTCGCTTGTTACCAGCGACTTCGCCGCACGGGGGTTCATCGTTTTTTCTGGAAATTTTTCGGGTATTTCAATGTTGAAATCTTCGTAAGGTGTTGTCATTTTTTTCTCCTTTGTCATAACTGTTTGGCTGGATTTATTCAAATCCAGCAGTTTGGAATACCTTAGTTTCGTGATACATTGAACCGCAACAGCGAGGGCCTTCCTCACAGCGACTCAAGATCTGCAAAAATCAAATTTTTTATTTAACTTGCAACTCGCATGCCAGTCGAACCATGCGTTTATAACTCATTGATATTTTTATAATTTTTGAATACGGCTTTTGCCTTGAAGCAGGCATGTGACTCCATAGAGTCACAATGGAGTCCGTATTCAGACGCTTTTCTTTACATACATTTCATGGCCATGGAACAAAAGATGCCTGAATTGTCTGCCGCACTGCAGAGCATTCCCCGTAGTGACTCGACTTGTCCCTATAGTTGCATAAACAACATGGCAAAGCATAGATAATAAGTTGTTATTATATGCAATATCATAGGGATAGAGCCATCGCCTGGATATTCCCCCAGGCGCCTTGACTCTGGAGCCCTCCGGCTTTTGCAACGATAGGGTTGTCTTCGACCTTGAGACTTGCTGCGAGGTTCTTCAATCTTTTCGATTTCTTTCTTAAATATATACAAAAAAAATAATAGCATAAATACAAAAAAAGTGATAGCATAAATAAAAAAATCAACGAACTATTTCATGGGGAAATATAGTGCTAAAATTAACATGGTCATGAAATACGTCTGAATACGGACTCCATTGTGACTCTATGGAGTCAGATGTCTGCTTCAAGGCAAAGCTGTATTCAAAAATCATAAAAATATCAAAAGGTTATAAAAAATAGCTTGGTTGGCATGCAAGTTGCAAGTTGAATAAAAAATTGGATCTTTACTGAAGCCATCGACTTCCATTATCGGGGATTATTATGATATAATAATTTGTTCTGCACAAAACTGCAGAATATCTGGATGGTCTTTTTTAAGAGTTTTATAAGGGAGAGAGTATGAAGCTGAAATCCGGTGTTTTCTTGTTTACCTTGTTGGCTGTGCTGTGGCTGTATGGCTGCTCCGATGAAAAAAAAGCGGCGGCACCGCCGCCCCCACCAGATGTCATGGTAACAGAAGTCGTACAAAAGGATATTCCGATTTACAAGGAATGGGTAGCATCGATGGACGGCATCGTCAACGCGACCATTCTCGCCCAGGTGGAAGGCTACCTGATCAAGCAGAACTATAAAGAGGGCGATTACGTCAAGAAGGGTTCTCTGTTGTTCGAAATCGATCCTCGGACGTTCAGGTCCGATCTGGAAGAGGCTCAGGCCAACCTGGCCAAGCAGCAGGCGCTACTCGTGACCGCCCAGGCCAATCTGAAGCGTATTCTACCCCTGGCGGCGGCGAATGCTGTCAGTCAGAGGGACAAAGATAACTCTACGGGAAGAGTCCTGAGCGCTGAAGCCCAGGTGCTGGCAGCCAAGGCGCAGGTTCGCAAGGCCGAGCTCAACCTGGGTTTTACGAAGATCACCTCGCCCATCAACGGAATTGCCGGTGCGGCCAACGCCCAGCTCGGCGATCTGGTCGGCACGGCCCAATCGCTGAAACTGACTACCGTATCCACGGTGAACCCGATCAAGGTCTATGTCCCCATCAGTGAACGTGAGTACCTTGAGACCATAGGGAAATCCAAGTCGAAGTCGGCAGCCAAGCCAAAAACGGACTCGAAGGTCACCTACGACATGTACCTCGCCGACGGCAGCGCCTGGCCGGAGCAGGGAACCTTTTCTTTTGCCGACCGGCAGGTCGATACCGGAACCGGCACGATCCGTGTGGCGCTATTATTCCCCAACCCCGACAACCTCCTGAGACCAGGGCAGTTTGCCAAAGTGCGCGCCCACATGGGTACGACAAAAGGTGCTCTACTGATCCCTCAGCGAGCTGTAGGTGAGCTTCAGGGTGTCTATCAGGTGGCGGTGGTCGGAGTCGACAACACGGTCAAAATCACCAATGTAAAGGTTGGTGAGCGGGTCAAAGAACTCTGGGTGATCACTGAGGGCCTTAAACCTGGAGATCGGGTGGTGGCTGAGGGAACTCAGAAAGCGGGTGATGGGGTCAAGGTGGCACCGAAACCTTATACTCCAGCAAAAGCGGAGGGAGCTTCCAAACCAGCGA
>JAOZSO010000471.1:0-3058 GCA_029939655.1 Desulfobacterales bacterium | reverse complement strand
AGGTGTCGCAGTTGCCGCATTCGTTACAAAAGTCGGCAATGTTGACGATCTGGTAGGGCTGATCGATCTCAACCTTGCCCAGGGTCTCCACCATAGTGTGGTCACCTCTTCTTACGGCACGCTGCAGCGGGTAGGAGACGGGTTCGGCGCGTAGGGCAACATTGGCCCTGTTGGGGCAGACGGAGACGCAGACATTGCAAACCAGGTCACACTGTAAGCAGCGGGAGGCTTCAACCATTGCGTCGGCTTCGGTCAACGTCTTGACGTACAATTCGAAATTAAGTCGCTCATGCGGCCCGAGTTCGGGCATTTCGGGGCCAAAGATGCGACGGGCCTGCCTGATGCCAAGGTCGGCCAGGTTGGGCCGGCGCCGGTCCTCGGGTGCCAGCCGGATCCTGGGCTCGTGACCGGCCTTTTTCATGATGGACCCGGCGGCGCGGCGACCGTCGCCGATGGCGTTGATCAGGGAGGAAGCGCCGCGGATGGCGTCACCGCCGGCAAACAGGCCCTCCAGTTGAGTTTCCATGCTGTCCTTGTCTACGGTAAGTTCGCCGCCGGGCAGAAAATCGAGTATCACGCGCTGGCCGATAGCCGTAATTACCGTGTCAACCTCCAATTTAAATTCGGAACTCTCAACTTTGATCGGTCTGGGACGACCGCTGGCATCTTTTGTTCCCAGTTCCATTTTGTAGCACATATTGGATGTCAACCGGCCATCTTCCACTAACATACATTCCGGCTGAGTGAGTTCATTCAGGCTAATACCTTCCTCTATTGCCGCCTGTACTTCTTCGGGATCGGCAGGCATTTCCTCGCGCGTGCGGCGGTAGATGATACTTACTTCCCCATTTTCTCCCAGCAATCGCTTGGCGGTGCGGGCGACATCCATGGCTGAATTGCCGCCACCGACCACCGCCACCTTCTTTCCCAGATCCGGCCTTTGGCCTTGACGCACCGCGCTCAGAAAGCTCAATTGATCTATGACACCTTCGGCATCTTCGCCGGGAACACCCAGGTCATAACTTTTCTGAGCACCGATGGCGATGTAAACATAATCGTGAGATTTGCGCAGGTCTTCAAAAGCCTGTTTGTCGATGCGAACACTGGTGTGCAGCCTGACCCCCAGGGCGATGATGGCGTCGATATCCCGGGACAGGCTGTCATGGTCGAGACGGAAGGCCGGGATAGCGTCGGCGGCCATACCGCCGGCAAATTTCTTGGTCTCGTAAATGTCCACCTCGAAACCTTCCAGAACCAGAAAGTAGGCGCAGGAAAGACCGGTGGGTCCGGCGCCGATGACGGCAACTTTCCTCCCGTTGGCCGGCGCCGGGGTCAGGGCAAGGCCTTTGGCCTGGTTTTGGGCAATAAAGCGCTTGATTTCCCGGATCATGAGCGGAGAATCATAGTTCATGCGGGTGCATTTGTACTGACACAGATGATCGCAGACCATGCCCTGGACGTTGGGGAACGGGTTGGTGGCCAGGATGATCTTGTAGGCGTTTTCGAAGTCGCCCTTGGCGGTAAATTCAAGATAGCGCGGAATGTCCTGCCCCGTGCTGCAGGCGGTCACACAGGGTGCGCCGGCGCAGTCGAAGCGCGGCAGATTCCGCACGGTTTTGATGTTTTCAAAGGGGAACTTCTCCTTGGCGTAGCGACCGTTTTCGACAACATCCGCGGCATAGGTCTTCAGGTTGGCAAGCCGTGCAGCGGCTTCGCTCTCGAGGCTTGCGCGGGTCAGCATCAGGTTTTTTAGAGAGTCGACACCGGCGTTTTTCATATTGCCGGCAATGCGCTCCAGATATTGAGACAGGCGACCGTAGCCACCGGGTTTGAGCACATCGGAACAGACCGTCACCGGCTTGAGGCCGCAGCTCAGGGTGTCGACGATATTAAAGCAGTCGACTCCCGCGGAAAAAGAAATGTCCAGCACGCCTTTGAACTCCTCCTGGAGTCTGGCAGCCAGGTTGATACTGATGGGATGCAGGGCGCGGCCGCTCATGTAGATCATGCCTTCGTTTTTAGGCAGGTTCTGCTCGATGTTGGAGGTCTCCAGGGTATTGGTCAACTTCAGGCTGAATGCGACACCTTTGTCGCGGGCGGCATCCAGCATCGCACCGATCAAAGCAACACCGTCGTCGTACTTGAGATCGTGCCCGAAAGCCTCGTCCGGGACTTCGGTTTTGAAATCGAGTCGGTGGTTGAGGATATTGCGCAGGCGTTCGGCGCCAAGCAGGGTCGGGTTCAGTTTGATGGTGGTATGAAAACCGCGTTCCTCGACAAAGTAACGACCGATTTTCTCGACTTCCTCCGGTGGACAGCCGTGCATGGTGGACACGGTGATGCTGTCGGACATGGTGCCGGGGATGCTCAGTTCTTTCACACGGGGATAGAACGCGGCAATGCGCTCGATCTTTTCAGTCAGTTCGGTGGAGCAGTCGCTCATGCGGTCGAAAAAACGTTGCACGGTGGGGCTTTTGATTCCCTCCAGATTATAGCCGGCGCTCATGTTGAAGATAAAACCCGGTTCTTTGGAAGTGCCCCATCCCAGCTTGTCCCGGAGGATATAGATAAGAATGAAGGCGTTAAGATACTCGTTGAAGGACTGATCGAGCTTTAGTTCCTGGGACCATTCACAATTATATCCCTCGTCGGTCATATCGATGCAGGGTTTGGTCACTTCCAGATCGTCCAGCACCTGGATGGTCTTCAGCTCGATGTAGCGCCCGCCACAGAGCCAGGCCGCGATGATATTCTGGGCCAGCTGGGTGTGCGGACCGGCGGCCACGCCAAGGGGGGTTTCCAGCATTTGCCCATAGCGGCGCATGCGAAAAGGGTCGGACTCCCCGGGTTCGAAAAAAAGTTCCCGGGGAATGCCGAAAACCTCATTTTTCTGTTGAAGATCGGAAAGTGCCCACTTAAGCAGTACGTCTATGTCCGTACAACAAAATTTATCTTTTTCCATTATTATCTCTGCCATTATGCATTCAATAGTTAAATATTTTGGGTTCTTCTCCCGATTAGTTGGGAGAAAGGGTCCCAGGGGTCCAGGATTCAAGGA